>JAESSV010000038.1 GCA_016763895.1 Magnetovibrio sp.
AACATGAGCGTTGAAGAAATAGCCAAACACGTGGGCGCCGACAGCCTGGCGTTTATCAGCCTTGACGGTTTATATCGCGCCGTAGGCGAAAAATCCCGAAACGCCGAATGCCCACAATTCTGTGATGCCTGCTTTACCGGGGAATACGCCATTCCCTTAATCGATGAAGAAGGCCATTCAGGACCAGAGCAACTGACGCTTTTATCGGAAAGTTAAGACCATGACCCCGCAGAAACGGCTTGAAGGACGCGTTGCCTTAATCACCGGAGCCTCGCGGGGGATTGGACGTTCTGTCGCCAAACATTTTGCCGAACACGGGGCCCACGTGATTGTCACCGCCCGCAGCCAGGGGGCCCTTGAAATCTTGGACGACGAACTCCGGGAATTTGGCACATCCGCCACTTTGGTGCCGTGCGATATGACCGATTTTGACATCATCGATCATATCGGCACGGAAATCCAAAACCGCTTTAAAAAACTTGATATTTTGGTGGGCAACGCCGGAATTTTGGGTGACCTTGCCCCCTTGGCCCAAGTTACCCCCAAAGATTGGCAACGCGTGATGGACAACAACCTGACCGCCAACTGGCGTTTGATCAGAGCCATGAACAGCGTGCTCAGGGCTTCCGATGCGGGGCGCGCTATTTTTGTCAGTTCTTCTGTTGGTCATCAAGCCCGCGCCGGGTGGAGCAGCTACGCCGTGTCCAAAGCCGCCCTTGAAATGACCGCTGGCATCTATAGCGAAGAATGCAAAGATTCAAACGTGTTGGTCAACATGATCAATCCCGGTGGCGCCCGCACCGCCATGCGCGCCGACGCCATGCCGCGCGAAGCCCCCGAAGACGTCAAAGCCCCCGAAACCATCAACCACCTGTTCTTAGAACTGGCGTCTCCCGCCTATACCAAGACCGGACAAATGGTCGAGGCTGAACAAGAATTGGCTATGGGCCACACGGGCTATAACCTGTAAACAAAAACAGCGGCTGATACACGCATCAACCGCTGTTTTCTTGTCTATAATTGGCAACTTAATCCGTAATTGTCAAAACACAGCTGGCCTTGTATTGCTTCCATGAAAGGAGCCCAAATCCCATCTTCGCGTCCGAAGCAATCCAGTTTTTATACTCAGCATCCGTAAAGTAGCAATTGAAAGCGGTCATGACGTGCTGAACCACACCATTAAAATCCGTTCCTGATGGGTCCCCAACATCAGCCCGCCACGCATGGTTCACCGGGTTGTAATATAATAACGACGCACGAGAAGCCGTCCGCCCGGTCCCATCCCAGTTATACATGCCTAAGCGTATCGAACACCCATCGCCATCGCCGCACAGTTCAACAAGTCGATCCTCATCGACGCTAACGGTATTTCCACGTGTTTCAACGGGGGCCCAAAGGGTGTACTGAGTTGCCGTATTATTCGGTTTCGGAGGGTAGCCCTCAATGCGCTTAGGTGTACCACCGTCCACGTTTTCCATTGGCATTGAAGCCGCCCCCCCAGCGGCATTTGCGCTCACAGCAAAGCCCAGAACAGCGACCAAAACAGGTATCAAAAGTTTCATAGTCATCTCCCAATTATAAGTTATGATTGTCGTCTTAAAGGTGTGTTGGTGATACTTAATATCTCATTGAGGGTATTCGGAGTCAACGCCTAAAAGGTGTATGTGATTTGCATGTGATTCCATAGAGTGTAATTAGATCGCGAGAGCTATCTTTATGAGTATAAACTATTAAGAGTTTATTTCCGTATATTGAGACAAAAATATCTGGGCTATGTCGGGTCACCCCCCGTTTCTTCTGGTCTTTTATGACCCTGACTTACGGGGTCAGGGTGTCCTATTCATAATATATATATCCAAACCACCCCAATCTATAGTATAAGGTCTATCCAAATAGAGGGCTTATATTTTTTTTACAAAAAAACGAGCGCTGTTTGATAAGGGCAATTTTTTGATAAATGCTGTGGTTAACATGGAAAACGCTAAGGGCGCTCAACCGTCCAAAGGATTGAGCATTCTTCCGCCTCCTTTGGGCCTGGACCTTGATGAGATTTCCACCGAGTCCGGTTTGCACGCGGCCATTGGTCGTGAGGCCAAGGCCCTTGATACTGCAAAGAAAAACCGGACCCCGGTTGCCCCAGATACGGTGCGCCTGATCACTTTTTTGGCCAATGAAATCCAACGCCGCATTCATAGCCTTTCGCCCGAACAAAAAGACGACCTTCAAGACATTCGCATCAAAGCCAGAATATTGGAAACCGAACGCAAGGTTCAATCTATTTCAGACAACGTTCTGGCCTTTATCGAAGCCATAAACACACCCAAATCGGCCATTCGATTTTCTGCGATTAACGAACTCGAAGACCAGGTCGCGTCCATGATACGCGTTTTGGGGAAAGCCCCTGAAAATTACGCCAAGCTTTTACAAGCCATGGACGTTTCTTCTCGCAGCCTGGAAGACGTGAAAAACAAAGGCAAAGTCTTTTCAGGATTTACAGAATTTTAACCGCCAATTCGCGCGTTAAAACAGCCTCAAGCCGTGCCCACCCTGCGGCGTTTCCCGGCAAGCCAAAACGCAACCAAGTGGGTTGGTCTTTAAATGCCCGCACCAAAATACCCGCATGGGCAAGGCGTTCAAAAACAGCCTGGGCATTGTCGGTACGGACCAGACGAAACAGGTCGGTTCCCCCCACGGCACAAAGCCCCGCCCGGTCCAGAATTCCCGCAAGACGTTGAGCGTCTGACGTCATACCTCGACGGTTTTCAAGGCTCCATTTTTCATCTTTTAAGGCTTGAGTTCCGGCCCAAATGGCGGGGCCAGATACGGCCCATGGGCCTAATTTTTCAACCAGTTTCTGACCCATTTCGGGGCTACATATGGCAAATCCCAAACGCACCCCTGCCAAGCCAAAAAACTTACCAAAGGATTTGAGCACTATCAGGCCCTTTTGCCCGGCAAAAGGAGCAACGGACAAATCAGGCATCACGTCACAATAAGCTTCATCCACCACCAAGACACCGCCTTTGGCTTGAAGCGTGTCCGCTGTCTTCAACAAGCCCTTGACCGTCTGGCATTGACCGTCGGGGTTGTTGGGATGCACCACAACACCATAAGAGCTTAGCCCCTCAAGCGTGTTCACACAGTTCACAGTGTGTCCCGCCAATGCCCAAGCCGGAGCATGTTCGCCGTACGTGGGCGTGATAATGTCCACATCGCTAACCTTCAATAAGGTCGGCACGTGTTGGATCAAGGCTTGGGTGCCGGGGCTGGCAACGATCACGGCCGCATCAGGCACCTTATAAGCTTGGCGCGCCGCCGCCAACAAATCGTCCATATCGTCTTGCACCGGCAACCGTTGCATCCGGTCCGCCGGACAAGGATCACAGGCATAGGCGTGGGGATTAATGCCGGTGGATAAATCCAGCCAGCCTTCTTTGGGGATGCCAAAACGGGCCTGGACAAGCCGTGGATCGCCACCGTGTTCACGTGTTTTATTGATCATGGCTCAGGATTAGCAGATCAGCCTTTAAGGTGCGAGCGGGATTCTCGTAAATCATCAACTTCATTCAACAACCGGCCTTTTTCTTCGACCAAGACATACACCAATGCTGCCCCCATGCGCTGTAACGCCTCCGCACCATAAATGCCGATGCGGCGGAAGGCGCGCCATGATACGGGACCGATGTTTTTTACCTGTTGTTTCATCACCCAACCATGATAGCGTATCGTTGTTACGTAAGGAATCCCCATGCAAGAAATCGCTCTCGTTGCTTTTACAACTTTTTTTGCCACGATAGGGCCGATCGATGTCGCGGCTCTTTATGCTGCTCTCACCCCTGTCACGCCTGCTCCACAACGCAAAGCAATGGCGTTCAAAGGCGTTGGCATCGCGGCTCTTATATTATTGATGTTTGCCATTTTTGGCGAATCCGTCTTGACCCGTATGGGGATATCCCTGCCCGCCATGCGCACAGCGGGGGGGATTTTATTGTTGCTGATTGCCATTGATATGGTGTTTGCACGATCCTCAGGCGGCACCACCGCCACCGAAGACGAAACCGATGAAGCGCTTCAAAAACAAGATTTGTCGGTCTTTCCCTTAGCCACCCCCCTGATCGCAGGTCCGGGCACCATGGGAGCCGTGGTGCTTTTGACCGCCGAAGCCAAAGGCGACCTCATGCATTTGGGCGTAGTTATCGGGGCTTTGTTCACGGTGCTTGGTCTGACTTTGGTGTTGCTGTTGATTGCTGGAAAAGTTCAAAAATTCTTGGGCGTAACGGGCTTAAATGTCATATCGCGCGTGTTTGGTGTTTTGCTTGCGGCGCTCGCCGTGCAATTTATCTTTGAAGGCCTTGCCGCCAGTCATCTCTTTTTAAATACTTGATGCCAAGGGTTCACAAAGCGTGCTACACCCCGGCTTATGACTGATGAAAAGAAAAAGCGCCCCACCAAAGACGATCCCATCGCCACGGCCATCATTGGCATGTTGAGCGACGATGCTTTGCTCACGTTCAAAGAAATGGCGATGACCATCTTCGAAACCCGCAGACGTCCCAAGGATCGCGCCGATGGATGGCGCAAATATATGCAGGCGGTGAAACAACAAACCTTGTACTTGGCCCGTTTAAACCGTGTCGAGATCATGCGCAAAGGCAAAATTGCCGATCCCAACGATTTCAAAGGCATCGTGCGGGTGCGTTTGGCTCAACCAAAATCTGACACCGTATCCGAAGATTAGCGTCTTTTTTTCAAGGCCTTAAGTTTCTTTTCAGCTTCTGAAATTTGAAATTTATTCATCTTTATTTGCAAACTTTTAAACCGCGTCACCGGATCATACTTTCGATGTATGGCAAGGGCTTGGGCTTGATGAGGCACGGCCTGTTTGAGCCACACATAGGCTTGAATATAATCTTTTTCGACGCCCCAGCCTTCGAAATACATCGCCCCCAAAAGATATTGCCCCCCGGCGTGTCCTTGGTTGGCGGCTTGGGTATAATATTCAATGGCTTTGCCATAATCATGTTCCACCCCGCGCCCATAGAAATAAAGCTCGCCCAACCGAAATTGTGAAGCGGCATCATTGTTAAAGGTGGCTGCAACGCGGAACCATTTTGCCGCCTGGAAATAATCTTGGCGCACAGCCCCTTTGCCATTGGCATACATCATGCCCAGTGTAAAACGGGCTTGTGAAGAGCCTTTATCGGCTGATTTTTTGTACCACGCGAAGGCCTTTTGGATATTTTTTGGAACGCCGACACCCGTCTCATAAGCTTTGCCCAATTCAAATTGAGCCGCACTGTTACCAGCCTCGGCCTTTGGCACCAGAGCCGCCACAACAGCAGCCTTTTGTTGATTGACTTGCGACTGGTTGACCGTTTGACCACTTGGACCTTGCCCAAGGTACCAAAACGTCACGCCTGCTAAGGCAAACAAGATGATTGTAAGAATAAAAAGACGTTTCATTCGGTACTATTTTTAAGAGTTGAGGGCTTGGGATCAAGACCTACAAATTATTGATTTTGTTGTCGATGCTTCCAGACTTCTCAGCTTTGGAATAACACATCACATCGCCAAGGGTGCGATAACACTTCAAGTCTTGAATAGGATTGGGCTCATCTTCTCGGCAATAGGTGCGGCCTTTTTCTTCGCGAACGGTCGAACAATCCTTGCCTCTTTGATAGGAAATAAAATGATCCGTCAAGGTCTTGTCCGTGCCCATGACCAACGCCGTGCTCACATACGACATTGTCCCCACGGTCTTCAAAATACTCCTGGGCGCAACCGAATAAATATTTGAGCAGGCCGAAAGCAAAACGGTAAAAGCGAGAAGTGCCAGAGTACGCATGATAACTGAACCTCTTAAAATAATCAGTCTAATATCATCACACGATTCTGTTAATTGCGCGTTAACTTTAAATATCGTTTATTTAATTTTTGACAACCAGCTGTCAAATATGCCACCTATTGTCAAAGATAGGAATTTTGCATGAACCATACGAACACCGGATATTTGTTCACCGAACTTCTGTTAGAAGTCTTCCGCTTTAACGGCGCTTTGCTTGCGGACGGAGACCGGATAACGGCCGACATCGGGTTAACCAGCGCCCGGTGGCAAGTGATGGGGACGATTGATGATCGCAGTCTTGCGGTTCCCCACATTGCGCGGGAAATGGGGTTGACCCGCCAAGGCGTTCAGAAAACGGTCAACATCTTGGGAAAAGAAGGCTTGATCGAGCTTCAAAATAACCCTCACCACAAGACCGCAAAATTGGTTCAAATAACGCCAAAAGGACGGCAGCGCTTGGACTTAGCCTCAAAAATTCAAATGGAATGGGCCAACACCCTCACGCAAACGCTGAACATTGATGATTTAAAAACGGCATACAATGTTATTCAAATTCTCAGGATAAAAATTGAAGAGGGGA
>JAESSV010000003.1 GCA_016763895.1 Magnetovibrio sp.
ATGACAAAAGCATCATTAACAGAAATACAAATAATCCCATCAATACCGAGCGATTTAAATTCTTCATAAAGCTCTTCATATCTTGGAAGATGGCTTGTTGAACAGGTCGGCGTAAAGGCGCCGGGCAGAGAGAACACAACGACATTTTTGCCTTTGAAAATGTCATCGCTGCTGACATCTTTCCAATCAAAGGGGTTGGATCCTTCAATCGAATCGTCGCGTACACGCGTTTTAAAAATGGTATTTGGGATGGTTGTCATTTCATTATTCTCCATGAAAAAGTTATTTTGAAATCATAGTTCCTGATATGAATGGTGCGAAAGATAATTACAAGGGGAATTCATATTTGCATTTCTTTTTTTTCCGCCGCCGGGACTTTTGGCTTGGTGTTCACGGCCTTAAAATCAACGGCAAACGGTTTGTTATGGCGGTGATCTAGGCCGCAGTGCCATCATTGCGTTGGTGACATGTTAGGCGTTAAATCAAGAAATCGGAAGATTCTTCGATAAATCGTGCATACCTGCGATCTTCGTTGAGGATATGGAGGACCAGCCACGACAGGAAGAAATTATGGAATTCTAAGTTCGAGATTCTTTCTCCATCTTGCAACCGCGAGCCCATTTCATAAAGCTCATTCATAAGCTTGACATGCACCCCATGATGAATGCCCAAATCGGGATAGACTTCCTTTGTGAGAAGGCTTTCTTCTTGCGCAAAGTGATCCTTTGAAGCCTTGGTCAGGGCGTCCATGGCTTGAATCACACTGTTGTGTGGCGCGTCGGTGGTTAGCTTGTTTAAAACCTCATTGGCAAGACCAAACAGGTTTTTGTGTTGTCGATCCATGTCGGGGATATCAATAAGGAAGTCATCCACCCAGACCAGGGTGTCGTAATGTTCAAGCGAATGTATGACCATTTGGTCGATGCGGCGTTGATGTGTTTCAAGGAGCTTCCAACGGGCAATTGGAATCTTTGAAATCAGTTCAGGATTCAACCGCAAAAGAACCGCATTGCCCCGGGCCACCGCTTTGTAAATCGGAGCCACCTCAAATAAAACAAAGGATTCACCACAGAAGCTGAGTTCGGATAATTCTTCTTTGACGTGGCCGTTAAACACCAAATCAACCTTACCTTTTTGCACAAGGTAAAGGCCGTCACCGGTGTCCCAATTGATGCTTCTGCCATCTTTGAGATGGATAGGTCGAGAGGTATCGACCATGTTCAACAAAATGCCCCGCGTCATGTTGTTATTAAAAATGCTGGTTTGTTGCAAGAAGTCGCGCACGGGGGCGAATTTGTGAATGCTTGCCGCAATGTTTTGGTCGTCACAAAACTTTTTAAAGGGTGCCGCCGGCAATTGCAGGGTGGTCACAAAACTGGTGGCTCTATAGCTTTCGCTCAATGGCGTGTTTTCGATGGCACTGAGTTCACCTATGATGGCTCCTGCCGGAAGTTGAGCGTTTTGTCCGGTGTCAGAACTCAGCCGTTCAACTTGCCCCCGCAGCAACAAAATGGGGCGTTCGGTGATCGTTCCTTCTTTGCAAATCAAGGTTTCTGGATTGTATTCAACAATCGGACCGTTCAGCAAAGATTGCAGCGTAAACGGAGCAATGTTCGGGAAATAGGCTTTCAGCAAACGAGCGGCTTTTTGGTAGGTGTATTCTTGTTGACCGTAAATCAAGACGTCCGAGGTGCCAAACGGCGACCCAGAGCCAATTTTACGTTCTTCAAGGGTCCACGGCGATGCCCGGTGGGCAAGCAGGATGTCGTGAGAGGTATCATTTGCAAAATCAGCCACCTCACCATGGATTAGGCCACCTCCGGCATCAATCTTTTTGATGTCCACAGCCTGAAGATAGCTGGATTTTATGTTGTCAAAGCTGGCTTGAGACAGGCCCGGGGCGTTGGGATCATCTGTAATCATGCCCTCTAAAATAGTCAACGACACGATATCGGCCATGTGAGCGTATGTTTTATAGCCATCTTCACCAATGGCTCTGAACATCATACAGGTGTTTTCAACCGGGTGCGGAGACGCAAACGGCATGACTTCAAGGCCGATGATATCATTCCATTCCCCTGCGTTCAGATTGAAAAAATCGAAGAGGTTGGAAAATTCTTTTTCTTGAATGCCGACCAATGCGGACAGTTTTTTCAAAGCCGAAGCCCGCACAAGCGATGTCGAAAAGAATTTCAAAGGCCGGTCGGCGCGCATCAATGTGGTGATGCCCGCAAAATGGTCATCGTGGGAGTGGGTTAAAAAGATGCCTTCAACTTCTGAAATGCTGATGCCCAAAGATTTAAGCGTGTTGCCAATGTTGGGGCCCGCATCGATTAAAAAGATGCGGCCTTGGTACATGATAATGCTGGCCATGGACGGACGATTACAATCCCAACCATCCCCGTCTCCGGAATGGACGATGGCAAAATATTCATGTTTTAAGGCATAATAACCCAAGTGATAAGGCGGCTCATAGCTTTGTCCAGGGGCCAAGTTCAGGTTAACTTGTACGGTTTCACCCTTATAGGAAATTTCGAATACGTTGACAGATACGCGGTGGATGCAAACATCATTTTGAATGCAAACCACTTCATCTTCGATGATATAGGATTCAAGAAAATCGCGGGGGGGCTTAATGGCCCCAAACGCAAATTTCAATTTTAAGCGCATGAGGTCATGGGCTTCTTCTTTGGACGCCCCGGCTTCAATCATTTCTTCAACAGTGGTCAGACCATAATTGCCCCGGAAAATGTATTCAAGTTGCGCCCGAACCTGAGTTTCAGAGCCAATCAACAAGGGTTTAACCCCCGTGTTGTTGGGATGTCCCGGAATGATCATGCCTTGTCGATACAACATTTGCAGAACCGGAAATTCAGCGACGTTGCAAAAGCTGCCATCCTGAGTCGATACGTCCGACAGCAAAATGGCATTGGGGCCGGTTTCATACGTGCACCCGTCACGTTGAGCTTCGTGCACAAACCCGCGCCTAATCAGGTGTTTGATGCTGTCTTCGGGAGACCCACACAGAATGCGCAAATCGGCCTCGGGGATTTCAACCCAGGTTATCCCGTTGGCAATAGGCACTTTCCGTATGTTCATGTTTGACATATCACATCATTTAAGACACCTGTTTTAAAGTGTATTTGAGCACGGAGAATATTCATTAGCAAGTCGGCATGTTGTTCAATTTACATAACAATTTTAGGCGCATTTTCTTTTTTGAATTCCATAATTGCGGTGGCTTTATCCCAAACCTTTTTGGCGATGGCTTTATAGGCCAGAGCATGGGAACTGTTGGGGCTGTGGCCTACGATTGGGGTGCCATTGTCCGACGTTTCCCGGATGACAATGTCGAGCGGAATTTCGCCCAGGAAGTCAACCTCAAGAGCCTTTGCTTCTTGCTGGGCTCCACCATGACTAAAGATATTTGTGTGTTCTCCACAATGAGGGCATTTGAAATAGCTCATGTTTTCAACAATTCCCATAACCGGAACGTCCACTTGGCGGAACATGTTGAGGCCCTTGCGAGCATCCAACAAGGCAATGTCTTGCGGCGTCGAAACGATGACAGCGCCGGTCAAGGGGACTTGTTGAGAAATGGTGAGCTGGGTATCGCCGGTGCCCGGCGGCATGTCGATGAGCATAACATCAAGAGCCCCCCAAGACACATCGCGCATCATTTGTTGAAGGGCGCTTTGCACCATGGGGCCGCGCCAAATGATTGGGGCGTCTTCTTCGACCAGGAATCCCATAGACATGCATTTGATGCCATTGCCTTCCATGGGGTCCAAAAGCTTGCCGTCGCTGGATTTTGGTTCTCCGCTGATGCCCAACATTCTTGGCATGGAAGGACCGTAAATATCGGCGTCCAATAGACCGACTTTGAGCCCCATATCGCGCAGGGCCAAAGCCAAGTTCACGGTGGTGGTGGATTTGCCAACGCCGCCTTTTCCGGAGGCAACGGCAATAATAGCCTTTACATCGGGCAACAAGGGGCTTTGAGGCTTGTCCTTTGGCGTCGCGTGTTGGTGTTGGTGTGGCGGGGGGGCAGG
>JAESSV010000039.1 GCA_016763895.1 Magnetovibrio sp.
CATCTTGCGTATTCCCACGTTGGATAAAGAAAAAACGCGGGGCAAGCCCAAGCCCGGATCGGAACGTGTGAGCGCCGAAGATGCGGCTATGATCCAGGGCTGTGTGATGCACATGGACGACTACATTATTGTCTTGAACAAACCTGCGGGCCTTGCGGTGCAAGGGGGCAGCAACACCACCCGCCATGTCGATGGGATGTTGGATGCTTTGAAATTTGACACCGGGGAACGGCCGCGTTTGGTGCACCGTATTGATAAGGACACGTCGGGAATTTTGGTGCTTGCGCGCAGCCAAAAAGTCGCCCGCCAACTCACCGAATCCTTTCGCGGGAAAGCTGTTCGCAAAGCCTATTGGGGCATTGTCGTCGGCATTCCCGAACGGGAAGAGGGTCGCATAGAATTGCCGTTGAGCAAGCGGGGCACACCCGGTCACGAACGCATGGTGGTCGATGAATTCGAAGGTAAATACGCCAGAACGGAATTCAAAGTGATTGAGACCTTGGGCAAAAAGCCGCCTGGGTGGAAATGGAACCCATCACGGGGCGAACCCACCAGTTGCGCATTCATATGTTGACCATTGAAACCCCGCTGTTGGGGGATGGAAAATATGGCGGACAAGAAGCCTTTCTCAGCGGTGCAGAGATCGCGCGTCAACTTCACCTTCATGCGCGGGCGATTAAGTTTCCCCATCCCGGCGGTGGCGATTTTATCATAACGGCGCCGTTGCCCAGCCATATGGCCGACACATGGAATTATTTGGGTTTTGATGAACAAATGGCGCCCGAAGCCTTCAGCGACAACCTTGATTAACGATGACCTTGATTAGATTCTATTGAAAGATCTTCAAAAATCCGTACTATCATCCCTAAGTTCAACAAGGAATAATGGTAATGGTGGTATTTAATGCGTGTTTTACTGGTCGAAGACAGTGAGAGCATAACCGACTATATTTGCATATGCCTTAAAAGTGAGGGCTATGTCGTCGATTCTGTTGGGTCCCTTGCGGGCGCAAAAGCAGCGCTGGCCATAACATCCTTTGATATCGTTATTTTAGACTTGGGCCTGCCCGATGGGGATGGTCTGGATATGTTGAAGGAAATGAGAGCTCAGGGCAACACTGTTCCGGTTTTGGTTTTGACCGCTCGGCACAATTTAAATGAACGTGTCCAAGGCCTTAACAGTGGTGCCGATGATTACATGCCAAAGCCCTTTGCGGTGGAGGAATTAACGGCCCGTTTGCGGGCCTTGTTGCGTCGACCTGATGGTTCCTTGGGCGTGGTGATCACGGCCGGGAATGTTGATTTTAATTCCAATGCGCGTGAAGTTCGCGTGAACGGAAAAATCATCAAATATCAAGACGCGAAATGGGTGTTTTAGAACAGCTTATCCGGCGCTTTGAACACCTGGTTTCCAAAGACACTCTGGAAATGAAGCTTTATGGCTTTGGCGAAGACGTTTCCCCAAATTCCTTGGAAGCCAATGTATCCCGGTTACGCAAACGCCTGTCCAATTATGGGGCATCGGTCGCGATTGAGACCATTCGGGGTTCGGGTTATCTGTTGTCTATGCGCGAATCTGATCCGGTTTAAACGCTAACGTATCTCAATATTTATTTAAGATATTCTCCTTTAGAGGTATTAATCCGTCTTGGGTTATAATGATAACCATGTTTATATAATGGTTTATCGGACTATTTATGACAATCTGAATTCTTGTCAGGTTCATGTCAGTATTATGGAGTACTGTATTTATAGAATTCATAAATAAGTATAGGTATATTATTCATACTATTTATAAATAATATACGAATAATTACTTCTTATGGGGCACCCCTAACCCTTTAGCACCAAAAGAGATAGAACATGAACAAGGCACTTTCTAAAACGGCTTTGACCGTGCTGTCAGCCGCATATTTAGCCGTTTTTTCTGTGTCGGCACAGGCCGCCAGCACGCCAAAATCATTTCAAGTCGCAACCATGATACCCGTGGTGTTGCAACTGGATATTAAAAGTACATGCACGAAAAAAGGCGCCGAATTTAAAATTTCAAACAAGGGTGGGAAGTGGCCTCAAACGGCCATATTGCGGCTTTATACAACCCATGATAAATCTCTTATTTCCCAACGCAGGATGCGTTTGGCCTTGGGCCAAAAAGTGACGCTTGTGGTTAAAAGGGGAAGAATGCACGGGCAATCCGTTGGCGTTTGGGTCGATCCTCACTGGTACAAACGTGATTTTAAATTTGATGCGATGGTAAATTGTAACTGAGCCTTGTAACTGAGCCTTGTATTTGGGCGTGAATTGGTCGACTTTATTCGGATGAATGAAATCACCAGCCCTTTGCACTTGGCCGTCTTTGATTGTGATGGCACGCTTGTGGACAGTCAAAGTTCGATCATTTTTGCCATGCAAGCGGCGTGTGATCATCACGGATTTGCCCACCCTACAGACGATCAAATACGCCGTGTTGTGGGCTTGCCGCTTGAAGTTGCCATCGGCCGTGTTTTGCCGGATGTCGGACCGGCCTTGGCGCAAGACATTTGTGAAACCTATAAAAATGCATTCGGGGATTTACGTCAATCCGGTGCCTTAGAAGAGCCGTTGTTTAGCGGTGTTTTTGAGGTCTTGAAAAGCCTTGATGCAAAAAACTGGTTGTTGGGGGTCGCCACGGGAAAATCACACCGGGGCATGAAACGAACGTTGGACCATCACGGCCTTATGGACATGTTTGTCACCCATCAAAATGCCGATACGGCTCATGGTAAACCACACCCCGATATGATGCTTAAAGCCCTGAGCGAAACCGGGGCTGAGCCCGCCTTTTCTGTGATGATAGGCGACACCACCTTTGATGTTGAAATGGCGAAAAATGCGGGTGTTCGGGTCATCGGCGTGGATTGGGGGTATCATGATGCGGATGAATTGATGGACGCGGGAGCCTTTAAGGTTGTAAAAACATCAGAAGAGTTATTGTCCAGCTTGTTGATAATGATGGAGCCCCCGAGATGAAGTTAAGCCGCATGGCAAAAATAATGGGTGCGTTGGGGGTGTTGCTGGTGGCCGGGGTGGTGGCCAGCGTTGCTGTTTTAAAGTCCATAGATTTAAATGATTTTAAAACCGATATCGAAGCCTTGGCCAAAAAAGCCACGGGCCGAAATGTGACCATTGCCGGGAATTTGGATTTGACCATGTCCTTGGCTCCATCCTTGAATATGAATGATGTGACCGTGGGAAATGCCGCGTGGGCGAGTGACGAACCCATGATGGTGTTAAAGAGCCTGAAAGCCAATGTGGACCTTTTATCGTTGTTGAGCGGCAAGGTTAATGTTGATTATTTTGTCATTGATGGACTTTCCTTGGTGTTTGAAACCGATGGCAAAGGGCTGGCGAATTGGGAGTTTGAACGTCAAGCTGAAACCGCAGATTTAGGCCAAACTGCGGGCGGCTTGTCCATCACGCCGATCGTGCGGGATGTGCGTTTGAACAACATCGATTTAACGTACATTGACGGGGCCACCAAAGCTCGCTTTCATGTCAAATTGGCAAGGGTCAACGCTAATGCCGCAACCTATGACAGCCCGATGACTTTGGATATCAAAGCCGCCTATAACGGTGTGGATTTTGACGTGAACAGCAAACTCGGTTCGTTGAAACACTTAATCGGATCTGGGGGCGGGGCGTTCCCGGTGAACCTAAACATCACCGCGAACGGCATAGACTTAAAGATTGATGGCGGTGTTGATCAGCCTCGGGCGGGCATGAAGGTGGATGTGCGGGTCACCGCCGACGTGTCGAATATGGCGGCACTTAACAAATTGTCTGGAACCGACCTTTCCGTTTTAAAATCCATAAAGGCCGCCGTGCGCGTTCAAGGGCGGGGGGCTGAATACACCTTTTCTGACTTAAACCTTGTCACAGCAGGTTCGGATTTGTCAGGCGATATTGCCGTGGATTTATCGCAAGCACGGCCAAAATTTACAGCGACCCTAAAATCCAAGGTTCTTGACGTGGATGGCTTAAAGGGCGGGGAAGCTTCACCATCAACGCCGTCTTTAACCGTATTTAATACGGACCCGATATCGCTTTTGGGAATGAAAATGGTGGACTTTGATGTGTCTTTTCAAGCCGACAAGGTGTTGTTAAAGCCTTTGCATATTACCACCGTAAACGTTCAGGCAAAATTGCAAGACGGGCTGATGAAAATCCGGGGGCTTAAGATGAAACTCGGTGGCGGCGAAGTTGCCGGGACCATCACCGTCAATGGATCTAAAAAAATACCGGCGGTGTCCATAGACTTAAATCTGCGCGGCATCGATGCAGGACACCTTGCGGCTGATTTCGGAGCGGGCGATTTGGCAACCTTGAAACTTAAGGGCAAAGTTGCGCTGGCCTCTGTGGGAACCTCCACGCGGGCCTTGGCTTCAAGATTAAACGGCAGCGTTCGTTTGGCGGGCGAAAATGGGCGAATTAATGCCGGAGTCGTTCAAGGCCTTGGAGCCATAGAAATCCGTTGTTTCGTTGGACAGTTGCCCATTAAAAATGGCGATGTGGTGGCCAAAACCGTCATCTTGGATTCGCCTGATTTTGAGGCGCGGGTGACCGGAAATATTGACTTGCCCGGGGAACGTTTTCACCTCACGGTCGTTCCTCATGCCAAAACCACCAGCCTCGCCAGTTTTGCCGTGCCCGTGCGTCTTAAGGGGGCTTTGAATGCGCCCCGGATTGGCTTCGATGCCGGGGAA
>JAESSV010000040.1 GCA_016763895.1 Magnetovibrio sp.
CCAATATAGCCCCTTGAAACGTTGTTTCAGAAAGCGCGCTAGGGCATGTGCTCAACGCGCACACGAAAGCGGCTTTAGGGTCCAGACTCATTCAAATCCAGTCGCAAATGAGTGCTGCCAAGCATAAGGCCGCCATGAAATTTATGGCATTTTTATCATAGCGCGTTGCAATGCGCCTGAAGTCCTTTAGTCGCCCAAACATGCGTACAAGGACATTGCGCCCTTTGTATCTGGCTTTGTTAAAGGGGTGCAGTTTCTTTCTGTTCCTTTTGTTTGGAATGACGGGAATGATGTGCCTAGATTTTAAATATTGTCTCCAATGATCCGCTTCGTAGGCTTTATCGGCAAGCAAATATTGAGCTCGTGGGAGGCGTGTACCGAACATAACAGCCCTCGTAATATCCGCCGTTTGACCCGGTGTTAAGGAAAAGACCAGAGGGCGGCATTGTTCGTCACTTATGGCGTGAACCTTGGTTTTCTGCCTCCTTTTGTGCGGCCAATGGCCTGAATAAGAGCCTCCGCCCGAAACGGCAAATACGGTTTAAACCGTGGAAGCGGTCCTATGCGCTGCTCTTTCTTCTGCTGGGTATTCTCCATCCGTCACACGGCCCAAAAGCGTCATGACTTTCTTCCGTGCCGAGCTCCTTTAGCGGAGCCGCATGGCTCTTTGAAGATCCCATCGAGGGGCTATTGGAAAGCCGTGATCGCGGCGGTGACAGCCCAAACTGACATCAAAATCCGCTTTCTCGCATCAAGACACCCCACACCCTGTTCCAGGCTCGCATCAATAGGCTTTGTGCGGTGCCTTGGATATGCACAACACCGCGTTGGACCATCGTTGGGGCCTCGTGGCTTTGTTGAAGAGCCATCGTGATACGGTAGATTCCGCGCATGGGGATAAGAGCGCCCTTTGGGCTCCGCTTGACCGCGACATCACCGCCATGAATGGACGCCAAGTAGGGAATGTCAAGCACCCGACTGTTCACATCCGCGATCGAAACCAAGCGTGCTTTTAGGGCTCCGGCTGCCGGATCATCGGGATAGAAGGTGGCCTTAGCCCCTAACGCGATGCGCCGAAGATCCCGTTCGTCGACAAAACCGTAAAGATTTGCGTTTTGAAGATTGACCACCCTCGCCAACGG
This sequence comes from Magnetovibrio sp., assembly GCA_016763895.1. Taxonomy (GTDB): domain Bacteria; phylum Pseudomonadota; class Alphaproteobacteria; order Rhodospirillales; family Magnetovibrionaceae; genus JANLGW01. Next base: position 1,143 of record JAESSV010000040.1, read on the forward strand.
TTTGGAAACGTTAACCCACAGCCCCGGTTCTAAAGCGACCTCTAAGTCCGTAACCGTTCCCGCCAGCGGAGCGCGCACCGTCAGCACGTCTTGGCGCTTTTTCAAGCCGTGCAGGGTGCTGATTTCCCAGGTAAGACGGCGCTGTAAAATGCGGATATTTTCGGCTTCGCTTCCGCCTGCGGCTTCCCGGCGGACTTGGATCTGGACCAGTTCTACGCGCCGTTGGGCCTGAGCAATTTTATGATCTAGATCCGGAGAAACGAGGGTGAGCAAGACCTCATCCTTCGCAACACTGTCGCCACGCCCGACCTGCACGGATTGGACCCGAGATGCCACGGGGGCGTAAACTTGGGTGCGTTCAGAAGCTTGCAAAACCGCCGACACTGAAATACTCGTCCGCCAAGGAACAACCAATACCCCCAAGGCAAAGACAAAGACAGACCCGGTAATGATCGCGTTGCGGTTAAGCTGAAAGGCGTCGCGTCGTTTCCACCACTCGGCCCCTTCGCGCAAGACAGGTAGGCCGATAAACCAGACCATCTCAACCCCAAAAAGTGCAATCCCCAACAGCTTAAAAAAGAACGTATAAACAAGAACGGCGATGCCTAAAAACAAAATGAGGCGATACACCCAGGTGGCGATGGCATAGGCCAACAAAATCCGCCCCAATCCCACGGGGAACGGTTCTGGAACCGTTTCACCAAAGCCAAACAAGCGTTCGCGTATCCACCACCTTGCATGCGCAAAGGCCCGGTCTTGAAGGTTTTCAACATCCAACGCATCGGACAAAAGGTAATACCCATCAAAGCGCATAAACGGGTTTAAGTTCATCGTCAACGTCATGATCCACGTGACCGTTGCGGTGATAAAAGCCGCACTGCGCACCGGACCATCGGGCAGGAAGTTCCACATCAAGGTGGCCACCACCGCCAACGCCAATTCCGCCATCATCCCCGCCCCGCCAATGGCCAAGCGTTCTTTTTTAGAAGTCAAACGCCACGCATCAGAGGTATCGGTATACAAAACCGGCCACATCACCAAAAAGGCCAAGCCCATGGTGGGCACCCGACAGCCAAAGCGCGCGGCTGTATAGGCATGCCCTAACTCATGAAGAATCTTGGCGACGACGAGCGCGAGGCCATACCACACGAAACCCTCAGCCGTAGAAAAATGCAAGAATGTTGCCAAGAATGCATCCCATTGCGACACGGTCAAATAGCCGCCCAAAACACCAATCAGCAACACCACAATCAGCGCCGACTTTGACATCAAACGTCGGGCGAACGGCAGGGTCGCATCTAAAAAACGCTGGGGCCGAACAAGGGGAATGCGAAAGAACAGGTAATGATGCACACCCCACGCAATCCACCCCGTTTTCGCGGCTTTACCGATCATGTCCATGTCTGCCACATCACTTGCACTTTCGCGCCGGATCAACATATTGGCGTTGAGAAACTGAACCAGCCAGTCACGTTCTCCATCCGGAGGGCGGCTTCCTGTCGATTGGGCAACGGCTGAGGCTATTTTGTCCCAATCGCCCAAATGCCAGCGGCTGAGCAATTCAAACGCCGCTTTACCGATCCTAAAATAACGGTTGCGAACGGGGTCATGAATGGTCCACGTCGGCGCACCGCCCCGCGCCCGAGGTCCACTGAGAAGTTCAAGGTCATCGCGCAAATTGGGCAGACCGGGCAAAGGTGCGCTGAACATTGTCCCTCCTAAATTCCAACCCACTGACGCAGGGCGGAAATCGGACGCCTAAACAGGTAGAGAAACAGCGACACATCGGTGCCTTCAATTTTCGCCGTTCCGCGCAAGCCAATACGGGGCGGCGTATCGCTCCCTGAAAACTGGGCAATCAAGCGATAGCTGAGCACACCAGAAGGCATCATTTCAGCTTCGTAACCTGCATATTCCAAAACAGCATCAACAGGAGCCAAAGGGTTGCGGTCTAAAAACAAGCGGACGGGCGCCCCTTGTTCCAAAACCACGGCATCCGCCACGGGCAGTTCGATGCGCAATTCCGTTTCGTGGGGTTGGGCGACCAGCATCACCCGTTCTCCCGTTGAAACGGGGCGTCCTTCTAATTCCGATGCATCGCGAAACACCGCAACCCCATCCCGCCCAGCATGAACATCTTTGCGCGCCACGAGTTGGGCAATGTTGTTTCGTTCGGCCTCGCTCAACGCGACACGGGCCAGCAATAGGGCAACTTCGGCATTTCGTTTCGGATCTCTGAACGCGCCTTGTCGTGCGGAATGCAAGGCCGTGCGG
>JAESSV010000041.1 GCA_016763895.1 Magnetovibrio sp.
CCAAACATCCCTCCGCCGAACAAATTTCGGTGAATGCGGATGGTGAAATTGAAGGTCTATTTTAGGCCAGAATGCGGGTCAGGCTCATTCAAATTTAATAACAATTAAGACCCGCCCGTCTGTAACCTCCTCTAGGATATCCCTTAAACTTACGAAGGTTTTTTTGGCTTGTTTCAGACAAGTTCAACCCACTCCTCATAAATAATTCGTGCAAAACCTCATTTTATCCTTGCCATCCTCCTCCCATCACATTAGATTCCGCCCGCGCCCAGCAAAAAAACCAACGGGCGCAAATCGGGGCCATAGCTCAGTTGGGAGAGCGCTACAATGGCATTGTAGAGGTCGTCGGTTCGATTCCGTCTGGCTCCACCATCAGAAACCCTTGGGAAACCAAGGGTTTCTGTCTTTCCCAGCCCCTTACACTTATCCTTTACTCGCACGCAACTCACACGCAAATCTTTGAGTTCCTTAATCCGGGTGGGTATTAAGGGGTGTCTCACGCGGCTCATAACATCTTTCATATAATCATCAATCGCCGCCGCAGACTTGCTGAGATAATCAGGATCAAACTTGGCATAGATTTCCGTGGTGCGGTAACCACCCGATTTGTGACCCAAGATTCCCTGAACTTCCCAAGGCGGCACTCCGCGTTTGCGCAGCTCAATCGCCATGGTGTGACGGATGGCATAGGGTGAGACTTCTTTACTTAGGCCAACCCTGTTGCGCACCGCATTAAAGCCGTTCCGCACACTTTTAACAGACCGCCCCCAATAGGACACCACTGGCCCGTCTTCGGCTTCTTCAAGCCAAGGCAACAGGGTTTCCGTCACGGGAACGGTCGGGCGATATTTCTTGGTCTGTTTTCTGCCGGTGGGATTGAGTTCAATCAAGCGGTTTTCAAAATCAATTTGATCTTTTCTTAAGTCCAATATCGCACACGGACGAGACAACGTATTAAAAGCCAGCATGAGAAACATCAGGATATGAGGTTCTTCACAGGCATCAAATAAAGCCGCCGCTTCATCAACGCTCAAACGAACATCACGAGGTTCGCCCGGTTCTAACGAAGGGATAAAGGGAACAGTCTTCACCTCTTGACGCTTGAGCGCACGATTTAAGGCCGCACGACCCGCCGCCAGTGTCCGGTTTACATAGCCGTTTGCGTGGCCTTTTTCCTGCAGCCATTCCATAAAGGCCTCAATGCGTTCCGGGGTCAGGTCAGAAATAACATTCCCCGCAAAATATTCCGACCAAAACCTGAGAGCGATTCTCACCTGTGTATGACTGGTCGATTGCTTGGCCTGTTTTTCATAATAACGCACCAAAATTGTCTCAAGGGGCATGTCTTCGGCACGTTCATCATGCAAATACTGATTCTTGGTCACCCATTCCGCCAACTTTACCCCGGCTTGCCGAAAGTCAGTTGTGCCAAGTGATGCGCGGCGTGTCTGTCGGGTGTGCGGATCAAACCATGTCCGGCACCAGACCGGACTGTTCGGACGCTGTGAGAGCCAGTAATCCCCAATTTGTCCTGTTCGTTCGTTGTTTTGGTGTGACATGGTCCAATCCTTTTTATTTCAAGATATTCAATAATCTGGTCTTCGGTATAATAAATGCGAGACCCAACGGGTTGAAACCCGATCAAGCCCCTTTTACGTTCCCTCCGTATCGTATCAACGGAACACCGCAACCGTTTAGCAACTTCCTGTTCTGAAAATAATTGTGGCACCATTTTTACAAAATACCTCGCAAGTGTTGACGCAACTGCGTTTTGTTATTATCATTTAGTTATTGTAAATAATTATAACTACATTACAATTTTTAATCAATAGGGAATTATAATTTGTTTTCTGAAGATTTAAAGCAACGTCTTAAAACGACATGCCGACTTTTTGGCGGACAGAAATCTGTCGCCATTGCAGCCGGGGTCAAGGACTCTAATTTTGGGAAATGGTTAAAAGGTGAGCCTGCACTTTCTCCCGAAAATGTTGACTCGATACTTAAAGTCTTTGGCTTGCCAGATTTAAAACCGAAAACAGACCGGGTTCATATTTGGCATGTTAAGACGCCACCAAAAGGCGATATGTCTAATCTGGATTTAATTCAGGTTCTTGAACTTTTTTTCCCAAATGGCGGAGAAATTGCAAAAGCCCCGTGGGCCTTTTCCGGGACGAATAACCTGAAACGCATGCTGATTACACCGTGGAAACAACCTATGGCGACCTATGCCATTACGGACGGCACAGTCAGAGCCATTTTACGCTTATCCGTTCCTATGCTGTTGCAAAAAGTAAACATAAAATCATTTCTAAAGTGGCGAGATGGAACCGAAGACATGTCCATCCTCAACATCGCCGATACGGAAGAACTATGGATCAATGGCACCCCCACACCAAACGAGTTTGATGAAATCTGGAACGACAAAGGCAGTTCAAAAAATGCCACTGACCTGATTTTAGAGGTTCGTAAAGAAGGGATTACGTTTGAGGAAGCGATTAAGCGGATAGGAGGTTCGGCTTAAATGTTATCATCCATGAAAGTGCAACAAAGCTTCTTTGACCGTATCGGGTGAGACGCTAATGACCTTCAAAAGGTTTTGAGCCGCTTTATCGGGTTCGGTGCGGTGCTGTTCCCAATCCCTCAAAGTCCCAAGGGGAATATCAAAGGTTTCAGCAAAATCTTCTTGGGTGAGGTGGAGCGCGTGGCGAATGGCTTTGGCATTGGCAACGGGTTTGAACTCTGCCAGTTCGGCATCGCTCAAAATGGGATTGTCCGGGTCCGTTTCAACCGCATGCACAATATCTGCATCACTCATAGCCTCCAAACGTGCTTGGTCTTTACCGGACAAACGCGGAGCTTTATTTAAATCGACCACAGTTTTTTTCATAGTATTTGCGCTCATGGCTCGTTGCCTTTCGTGCCGAAATAATTCTAATAACGTCTTCATCGTTGAGTTGGTTGTGTTCAACGGCAATGACCACATAAACACCGACCTCAATTTGCCCAATCACCTTGATGCGCTCTTCTCCATCTCGATCTTGGATATATTCCAACCGATTGTCGTCAGCAAAAACATAACAGGCATAATCAAATGACACCCCGTGTTTAGATAGGTTCAAGCCAGCCTTGTTTTCATCCCACTCAAATTTCATTCAAACCTCAGCATACGGTGTTCCCGTAGTTAATGCAATGTATTTACGCTCAAAGCCTTATAACAGCGACTCGCACGATGAAAGAATATTAGCTTTTCTTGCAAGCAAATATCTAGAAACAACTTTAACAATGTTGTACAAAGTAGCCTTCGCCTTGATTATAAAAGCTACCGACTGTGACAACGTGCTAATTTTTAATAATGGCAGCGATTGCGTATTTGAGGATACTTCCATTTTGATTTCAAAAAAATGCCGGTAAATATATTAAAAAGGGAAAATTATGAATAAAATGGTCTCGATAGGATTGTCAGTTGTAGTTCTAATTGCTGGTGTAGGCTGGTTTCTCACAAAAGATCAGATGTGTTACGACAATGTAATGGAAAAAGCTAAGGCAGAACTGGAGTCATTAGATCAAACTCAGGAAAGTATGAAAAAGGCAATAGCTTCAAATGAGGCATACAAAAAAAGCTTTTGGAGTGAGAGCTACACCTTTGACGAATTAAGAAAGGCATATCGGAATAGTTTAAATTTCAGCTTAAGGTTAATGCCTCAAACTTTTCAATTTGAGAGAATGATGAAACTCAACAACTATGATACAGCCTGCAACTATTTATTTGATGGCGTTGATATAAGAAAAAAATAATTTTGATGGAAATCTCATAACAATGGGGGGAGCATTACAGCTCCCCCCATTGTTGTTAGAATTTATTCGGAAATGGTATCATTTCATGACTGTTTCCAGGAGATGGGATTATCTTTCCGCCAAGCTTCCAAAGCATATTAATATTGCTTAGATACAAAGTAACTTTTTCATTATTGTCCGCAATAATGCCACCGCCTATATCGTCTTGACTAATAAGCTCAGCATTAAAATGATCTCCATCAGCAGTATTTTTTGCTATCCATTGAATGTTTTCATTCATCTCTTTATCCGTCGCCAGACCATTCCAAAAGTTAGATATAACGGCTGTAAAAAAAGCTTTTCGCTCGCCAAACATGATGAACTTTGATAATAGGCCATTCAGGTATATTTCTTCAACACAGCCAATTACTCGTGTGTCATGGTCTTCATCCCAAATAATTGCAAAATCAAAGTGATACGCTCTTGGAGAAATATCGTAATTGGGCGAATGCCAACTTGTTGCTCGCAAAATAGAATAGTGCGTTCCTCGGCCAAGATAGCCCGTTGGTTCTTGTTCGTCATAGATCGTCGTAAAGTAGGGGGAATATTTCTTCATTGGAAGCTCCTTTCGAGAGTTTCGTAGTATCATCTACTGTTCGTGCGGTGACTTTCAACCACCGTAAGTTCAAGTGTAGAATAACAGACACTCTCTTCAATAACAAGGCAACCTGACCTAACTTTATGTAAGTTTGGAAAAGCCAGCGCCTATTAGGCAATAGTTTGCTGTTGGCCCCCCAAAAAAACCAACACACATGCCGTTAATCAGATGGCCTTGACACCGTTCTACTAAACTGGCCCATTTGCAACCAAGACATTCATTATCTGAAAAAATATTTAGATAGGTTAACTTTCATGCTGTTTACAGACGAGATTTAAAGCACGTTTTCATTTCGGCTGAATACGTACCCGTTAATTCATGAAGATTACCATTCTCAACGTCATTTACGCCTTTTTTAATTCCCCGCATCAATGCGGAGTTGAAAAAGCTCGGTTGCATCCTCAATAGACATAGTAACTGCCACAAGGTGTTTCTTCTTCGTCATAATCTCACCCTAACTCTTAGAGCCTGATCCGAAACTAGTTGAGTGATTTCAGTAAGTTGTGATTCACTCGTTTGTGTGAAAGAAAATGAGGAGGCACAACATGTGGACTGAAATCACTCGCTCCCAGTATGACCGCAAGGGAGGGCGATATGCAAGCGACGCGACGGACGAGGAGTGGGCGCTGATCTCGCCGTTTCTTCCGCCTCCCAAGTGTGTTGGGCGGCCACGCACGACCGAGTTGCGGGACGTGTTCGACGCCATCCTGTACATGGCCTCCACCGGGTGCCAATGGCGTATGTTGCCGAATGACTTCCCGCCGGTCTCAACCGTTCGCCGATATTTTTACGACTGGCGCGACAACGGCCTATTGCGGACGATCAACCATCACCTGGTCATGGCCGCACGGGAATCGGTCCATAAATATTCACGGCTGTGCCTTGGGAATTCACGCCAGACTTGAACCGTTTTGTCTCTGATGAAAATGGTCCAAGTTTGTGCGCTTCGGGCAAGCTCTCCTTGCTCTATATCACCAGAAAATGCCGTAGGTGTCAGAAGAGTAATAGTATGCCCTATTAAACTATGACATTATTCAATTATCTCGCCCGTATTTAAATCAACAAATTGCGTATTTGGGAAAAATATTTTTAATAAAGGCTTGTCATCATTGAATAAAAAGCGAAAATCATGAACACCAAAATTAATCTGCACCCCCTCAAAGTCATCAATTTCTGCAGTGAAGGCTCTTACTTTGAACTCATACCCTTCTCCGATTTCATTTATTAACGCTGATTTGTCAATACAAAACTGTAGAAGTTTCCTTCGTCTGACAAAATCCATTCGTTAGAATCTATAAGAGTGGCATAATCCATTTCTACAACAGGAGTGCGATTTTCGTCAAAGACAACATCTCCAAAATCTTTTTCAAAATGAACGCTAAATATCAGGCTTTCTTTATCTTTATTTACAATAGATATGTTTAGACCTTCTTTGCTGATAAACGATAGCCTGTCACCAGCATCTTCATGGAAAATTATCCAAATATTACCACGTACAGATTGGTCTGATGCATCACCATAAATACTTACTGCTTTCCCATCAGGTAAGCGTCCCTTTACAATCGTTTTTTCAATACTGTCCATTTTTTTATCTGCCCCTTATTTTTTCCTATGCCAAATAATAACCACGACGGATGGTCTTATCATATTAACATTGTACCCACCATCAGGATCACGGACTGATTTTGAACTCTATATTATTTCCGGTAATAAACTACATATACATTACCAAATAAACTATGCTATATTATTTCCGGTAATTATAATTTTAGGATTCGAAATATGTCTAAAGAACATGTGTTAGCGAATGAACGTGTTTATCAGTTGCGGGAACGGCGGCGGCAAGCTGGTTTGAAACGTGTGGAAGTCTTTGTGCCCATTGATCAAGTCGATATGGTGAAAGCCTATGCCGCGCAGTTGCGAGAAGGTTCTTATTCAGAAGTGATTGAACAAGCCCGGAAATTGATCGCCAAGGCTTATCGGAAATTTCAGGCACGATGTTTGGATAATATCAGCGTTGACCCCAACAAGGCGGATCTGGCGGATGCGGCTATCGTTGCGGCGGCCTTAATGCACCGTGGGAATGCAGAAGCCCATAAGCTTGGCCTACAACTTCATAGACTGGCCAAATAATGACGCTAACATCCTTACAAAAATCCGTCGTTGATATCCTTCGTCCATTTAGAACCGAACACACATATGTTGCGGGTGGGGCGGCACTCAATCATGATTGGCCGCGTCTGTCGGATGATATGGATATTTTTTACGATCTTCGCAATCAGCTTCCACGTACCGTTGAACCTGAATTACAAGCCCTTCGCGATTCTGACTTTAACGTGGAAATGATCATTGATAATGACCTTGTCGTTGAAGCCATTTTACGTAAGGGCGGTGATGAAACAAAAGTTCAATGGTTTGATGATGCGGAAACCTGCAAACGGTTCTTTCCGGCCTTGGAAGACAATGAATTCGGATTTCGATTACATCAAGCCGATGTCGCTTTAAATAAAGTTCTTTGCGCATCACGGCGTAGAACATCTCCGCGTGACGCGGTAGACCTTGCCAATATCACGGCATTATATGCGCCTCTTGGGCCTTTGGTTTGGGCATTAACAGCGAAGGAGCCAAACATAGCCCCTCCAACCACCATTCAAAATTTACGAAGTATTGCCTTTGGCTATTCAGAAGCAGAAATTCGCGCTGTTCGTATGGAAGACGGTGGCACAATGACGCGAGGTAAATTGCGAGATATCCTCGGCACCGCATTTGATACCGCCTTTGATTATTGCAATGATATTGCCCCTATTGAATACGATGGATGTCTATTTGTAGACGATAATGAAATCCCTGTTGAAGCCGATGAAGAAGCCATTTCAAATAAAACAGTAACAGCACGTTCCATAAGAGATTTCACTGGCCTTCCGGTCGTTGGAAAATAACAGTTGGACTAACGCTCCATACCATCCCCACGATTATGACCTCGGCTCTTTTTCTTTAATATCTCATTCTCATGTTTTCTGTTTAACAATGTTATGCCAACCGCCGACAAAATATCCTTGGTTTTTTGAGCGGCCTGTTGGACGTGATTCTTGACGACATGGTGAGTAAGTTTTGCCAGATGCAAGGCTTGATTTGCGGCCTTGATGATGCGGAGCTTATTTCCTCGGTCCGTTTTGATGCCACGTCTTTCCATAGCGTTGGCAGATACGCCCAAATGAAACGTGGGGGCGGCTTCGATGTTGCGGGCTTTATGACTTCGGTGATCAACGCGTTCCTCACTTTGTGCACGTTCCAAATGCTGGTTCGCGATCATGGCCCATCTCTCTCGGACTTCAATAACGGCCCCGGATTTTTTGTCATCCAGTTCCCGTGTTTTCTTGCCAAGACCGTCACCGTTAATTTCTCGTGTTGTCGTCAAAATGTGAGCATGGTGATTGCGTTGATCGCCTTCTTTGTGTGGGGCATGGATTGACATATCCACGCCCACGCCAAACCGTTCAACCAGCCACAAATTGAAATCATGAACACATGCCTTTTGTTGAACGGGGTCCAGTTCAACAGGCAATGCGATTTCATATTCCCGTGCCGTCACGCTGTTCTTTCTTGTTTCCGCAGCTTCGGCACTGTCCCACAACGCATTGCGTTCGGACAGTTCAGCGGGTGCGGTTTTCGAAATGACAATTTCGGAAAATACGACACCCTGTTTTCGGGTGTAGTCGTAAATCTGCCCGGTACGATCATCAACAAGTTTAGAGGCTGAGCGATAGGCCGCCGCAGCAACGGCACTTCGGCCCGTGCTGCGTTTAACGGTTTTGATGGAGAGACGGTAGATCGCCATGTTTTCACCTGTCGTCAATTCGTCTGTCGTAAAAAAGGGTGCAGGGATTGATCCTTGCCGTACGCAAACTCGAAGAGTTTGCATAAGTGCGCCCTTCACTCCCTTTGTCGTTCGGGTTGCCTTGAATTTTTCAGAAAATTAAAGGATTAGACGACAGGGGGAATTTTGA
>JAESSV010000042.1 GCA_016763895.1 Magnetovibrio sp.
AACATCGGCTATGCGCTGGGTCCAGGGCTGCTTTGACGATTGGAACGAGAAGGGAAAGGCCGAAGACAAAATCACCGTCCACACGGTGTGGTTTGCCCCGTGGAAGTATCAAAACCGTGAAGACGTGTGGCGGGGGCTGATTGCCGAGGTGATGATTGCTTGTATGGAACAAACGGACGATGTCGGTTTTCTTGAAGAAGCAAAAGACTTAAGCGTTTATCTTGGTAAATCATTAGGGGCGGTTATTTCAAGCCTTAAAATCAAAGTCAAAGGCACAACCATTGACGGAGACAAGCTCACCAAAGCCCTTGCTTCTGAGACTGAAAAATACCTATGCCCCGAAGCGGCCTACCTAGACATCTTCGAAACCACCTTTAAGACGTGGGTGCATAAATGCCTTGGTGAAAACCAGCGTATGGTGGTGTTCATCGATGATTTAGATCGCTGTTTAGCCGACATCGCGCTGCAAGTTTTGGAAGCCCTAAAACTGTACTTAGACATCGAAGGCCTTGCCTTTGTGGTGGGTGTGGACCCGGACGTCATCAACGATCAAGTGGGCAAACGTTATAAAGATTTGGGCCTCAAAAAAGCCAAAGGCCAACAATATCTGGCCAAAATGTTTCAAATGGAAATTACCTTGAGCCCCAACGAAGGCCAAATCAAAGATTTCCAAGCGGAATTATTAGATGAAAATGATGTGTGGAATGAAGTTAAATCCGCTGAGCAAAAGATCCTGAGTAAGGTTATTTCCAACCTCGCACAAGGATCGCCCCGCGAAACCAAGCGTTTGGTCAATTCTGCCCTCATTCATGGGGCCGGAGTCAAAATGTCTGTCCTTGCCCACGACGAAAATAAAGATGCGCCAACCACGGCTCAAGGCATCCAGGTCTTTCTCATCCGCCAAGTGTTAGAACGGCATTTTCCCGCACGCAAAACCATCACCGCGCGCGATGAAGGAACGAAATTTTTTCGGCTTTGGCACGACCACTCCCTCGAAGGTAAAGGTGGAACGTTAGCAAATGAGTTTTTGATAAAATTACGTAACGTAGCGACGACGGAACACGGCATTCCCACGGATGGGTCTATACAAAATAGAAAAGAATTTTCGGAAATTGCAAACAACACAGCTGAAATTATCAACCGTTTCCCACACCTTTTTGAATTGCTGGGCGACACGAACCTCGCCGCGCTGATAAAAATTCAATACCCTGCGCATGGTGAAGAACTTGGTCAAGAAACGGATAAGGATGAACGCCTTGTGCATGAAGCGATCGCAAAGAACCTTGATAAAACGATTAGCCAATTGACGTATGAAGATTTTCAGGATTTTAATGATCTGGATTTATTAGATTTAAATATCTCTTCTCTTGAGCCTGTAAAAAAACTTGTAAATCTTAAACACCTGAGAATTGCAGGCACGCAAGTAACTGACCTTACCCCCTTAAAAAACATACCAAATCTAAAAAACTTAGACATCAGGGATACAGAGATACGAGATTTAAGGCCATTGCATCACCTAGAAGGCCTTAGGAAGCTTTGGATAAGCCCTGACCAAGTATCACGTCGAGAATGTATCGTTTTAGAAAAGTTTCTCCCAAACCTAAAAATTCGCGAAGCCTAACCCCGCCCCTTCCACCAAGCCCCAACATTCGCCCTGACCATCAAGGCCGACGGTGTCACGACCAACGTTAAGATGGTGGCGAAGCCTAGGCCGAAGACGATGGATATGGACAGTTGCACCCACATCATGTTGGCGGGGGCGCCGACGACGATGGTCCGGTCGATGAAATCAATGCCGACGTTCATGGCCATGGGCAACAAGCCCAGCATGGTGGTGATGGTGGTCAGCAACACCGGGCGCAAACGTTGGGCGCCGGTGTGCATGATGGCTTCGCGGATATCGTCGGTGTCTTGGCGTAAACGATCAAAGGTATCGATCAACACGATGTTGTTGTTGACCACGATGCCCGCCAAAGCGATCACGCCGATGCCGCCCATGACAATGCCAAACGGTTGGCCGGTCAACAACAATCCGATAAAGACGCCCAACGTCGACATGATCACGCTGGACAAAATCAAGAACGCTGAATAGAAACTGTTGAATTGCGTCACCAAAATGATGGCAATCAAAAACAACGCCACAAGAAAGGCTTTGGACAGAAAGGCCTTGGCCTTGGCTTGTTCTTCGTCTTCCCCTTTAAACCGAATGGAAATGCGTGGATCGATGTCAGCCGCAGAAATCAAGGCCTGAATTTCTTTGACTTTTTGATCGGCCAGAACACCTTTTTTAACGTCGGCTTTGATCAGCACCACCCGTCTTGAATCCGTGCGGCTGATGGTGCCGACTTTGGGTTGAGCGCGTTTTTTCACAAAGTTGGTGATGGGCACCAGACCGACGTTGGTCTTCACCCGGATGCCATCCAATTGTTGCAAGTTTCGATAGGCCGCGGGAAAGCGCGCGCGGATGTCGATTTCTTCGTCAATGTCTTGGGGGCGATAGGTGCTGAGCTTAATGCCCGATGTGGCCAACCGAATGGTTTGTCCCACGGATGATATGTTGGCCCCGAACTTTGCGGCTTGGGCGCGGTCCACATCAAACACCCAGTCAATGCCGGGCAACGGCAAGGTATCTTCAACATCAATAAGGCCGCTTATATGGGTCAGGGCTTGTCTGAGTTTTTGCGCCGCGGGCACCAACAATTTAGGGAACCCTGACGAGAGTTCGATTTGCACCGCTTTGCCCACAGGCGGGCCGCCTTTTTTCTTAACAGCATTGATAACAAGGCCGGCGATGGGAGCCGTGCGGGCGCGAACTTTATCTAAAATAACGTCCACTTTGGGGCGGGTGCGCCAGTCTTTAAATTCCAGAAAAACCGTGCCGATGACGTCTTCTGCGGCTTCTCCTCTGGGGCTTGATGTGGTGCGGGTGTACACCATATCAATGCCTTCAACTTTGCGGGCTTCGGTTTCGACTTCGCGCATCAAAGCGTCTCGTTCCCATATGGACATGTTGCCCCGGGCATGGACTTGTAATTGGGCCACGGAAGGTTCGGAATTTGGGAAAAATTCGATGCCGTTGCCGAACTTTACATACACAAATAACACCACGGCCAAAGCCACAACGGAACCGGCTAAAATGGTTGCAGGGCGATTAAGGGCTTTGTCCAATATGCTTAAGTAAGCTTGTGTTATCGCCGAATGTTTGCCATCACCTTGATCCCCAAACCCCGCAACGGGCTTGCCAAAATAAGCGCCCAGGGTGGGGATGAAAATCATCGCCATCAACAACGATGCGGAAAGTGTCGCAATCAAAGTGATGGGCAGATATTTCATAAATTCACCCACCACGCCGGGCCAAAACAGCAACGGTAAAAAAGCAGCCAAGGTGGTTAAGGTTGAGGCCACAATGGGGGGTGCCATCCGTTTTGCCGCAAGGGAATATGCCGGTTTTCTGGCCATGCCTTCGGTCATTTTTCGATCCGCAAATTCGGTAACAACGATCACGCCGTCAACCAACATTCCAACCGCCAAAACAAGGCCAAACAGAACCACAATATTCATGGTGAGCCCCATCAGGTGCAACACCAAAACCCCCGTTAAAAAGGATCCCGGGATAGCCACGCCAACCAAAGTCGCCGAACGCCAGCCAAGCGCCGCCACGACCACGATCATCACCAATAAAACGGCGCTGATGACGCTGTTTTCCAAGGTCGATAAACGTTCGATGATGACCTTGGATTTATCTTGAGCATAGGCGATGTGGATCACGTCCCGAACCGCTTGGGGCCATCCGGCTTGATCACGTTGGACGGCTTTTTTAATCAATTCAACCGTGGAAATTAGATTTTCGCCGGTGCGTTTTGAAACTTCCAACGTCACCGCAGGATTGCCGTCGATGCGGGCAAAGCTTCTGGGGTCGATAAAGCTGCGCCGGACTTCTCCGATATCGCTGAGAACAATCACCGCGTCGCCTTGAACCGCAATGGGCAATTGCATGATTTCGTCGATGGAATTAATCAAGCCGGGGACTTTAAGGGTAAAACTGCCGCGTCCTGTGTCTTGTTTTCCTGCCGCCACCAAACGATTTGAATTGCGCACATTTGCAATGGCTTGGGCCGGGCTTAGGCCATAGCTTTCGACCTTCACCGGGTCGATCAAGATTTCCACCATTTCATTCCGTGTCCCGGTCAAGGTCGCTTTTAAGACCGGATTTAAGCCTTCGATTCGATCTTTTAAATCAAGACCCAATCGCAACAAGGCCCGTTCGGGAACCGGTCCCGACAAGGTCACAACAACGATGGGGAATTTTGAAAAGTTGATCTCTTCTATCACGGGGCTATCGCTGTTTTCGGGCAAGTTTGGCTTTGCGATGTCGACTTGGTCGCGGACATTGGTCATGGCCTTGTCGACGTCAAACCCGGCTTCGAATTGCAAGACAACATTGGCCCCGCCTTCATAGCCCTTGGCGCGCATTTCTTTCAGACCTTCGACGGATCTGAGTTCTTGTTCCAAGGGGCGGATCAGCAAATTTTCAGTGTCTTCAGGCGAAATGCCTTCATGCATCACCCGCACGATGATCATGGGGATATTGATGTCGGGTTCGGCTTCTTTGGGGATTTCCACGTACGCGACGGTGCCCGCGATCAACAGCAATACCAGCGTGGATAATGTGGTTCTGGCCTTGGCAAAGGCTAAATCAATAACAGCTTTCATGGCCTCAGCCCCCGGACTTTGGTGCGGGAATCATCGTGTCTAACGTGCCCTCAATGACGTCCACCTTTTGCCCAACTCTGACAAATTCTTGTCCCACGGAAATGATGCGAATTTTAGCAGGTAAGCCCGCAAGCCACATGCCGTCTTGGGCATCCGCAACCACTTGGACACGGTGGAATTGGATAATGTTATTTTCATCAACGGTTTTCACGCCCACTTTTCCATCCCCGTCCAAAGTCAACAGAGCCGGGGAAATTCGATGCGCAAAAACAGTTTTCATGGGCAACTTGATTTCCGCAGTGATGCCTTCGCGAACCGAGCCATCGATAATATTCAAGGACACCTCGACCGGAAAGGTTCGGGTTAAGGCATGTGATGCACTGCCGACGAACGTCACTTCGCCACTATATTCACGGCCATTGGGCAAGCGAACGGTAGATGTCTTTCCAAGCGCTATACCGGAAATGTCGCGTTCGGCCACCTGGCCCAAGGCGACCATAACGGACAAGTCGACGATCCGCCCAACAATGGCCCCTTTTTTGTCGAAATAATCGCCCGCCTTGATGGGCAAGCTATTCAAAATTCCCGCCATCGGAGCCTTTACAGTGGTGTTGTCTAAATTGCGTTTCATGCGCACAACCTGAGCCCGCACGGCGGCAAGATCTGCTTTTGCCGTGGCCACGGACAATCGAGAACTATAGCCGCCCTTGCGCAGCTTACGAGCCGCTTCATAGGCGATTTTTCGTTGTTTCATGCGCGCGACACTTTCCGCCAAAAGACCCTTTCGGTCTTCGGGGTCAATGTGCAAAATCACGTCACCGGCCTTGACCACGTCACCTTTCGAGGCAACCACGTCCACGACATGTCCCAAAACTTGGGCTCGCACGGTCACGGCTTAGTCCGCTTGAATACGACCCATGATTCGGATGGTTTGTGTGTGCAGTTGACCAACGGAAGTGGCCACACGTACTTTGGGTGTTTGTGGGGCAACAACCATGTTGGCCTCTGGCGCGCCACCTTCGGAATTTTTAAACACACCCGATGCCATCCACAAAACAGTCAAACATAAAATCACGATGGCCGTTTTGTGGGGACCTTGCAACGATTGCCACATTTTTTTGGGACCAATTGCCATATCTAAACCTTCTTTTCTTCACACATATTCGAAATAATACGTTTGAGAAACCCACACAACTGAGTTTCTTCTTGTTCGTTAAATCCGTTCAAAGCCTGTGCCAAATTGGCCTCGGCTTCGGGGACAAGGTCGCGCCACAAAGACGACCCGTATTGGGTTAAACGGACATGCACGATGCGGCGGTCTTTTTCATTGCGGTCGCGCAACACCAACCCGACCCGTTCCATCCGGTCAAGGGTCCGCGACAAGGTCGGCGTTTCGACCGCTACCCGTTCGGAAAGTTCTTTTTGGCTTAACCCATCATTTTCCCACAGCACCACCAAAACCGCCCATTGAGCCACCGTGACACCATGGGCTTTCAAACGTTCGCCCAATGCGCGATGGGATAATTTTTGCGCATAGGCGATCAAATAGGTGGCCGCTGCCTCACGTTTTTCTTTGACCATGGCCGAAAATTCGGGGCTGGGTTGAGGAGGGACAAAATCTGGAATTAACTTGCTCATAAGTGACACTAGCCTTGCGGTAGAAAATAACCAGATAATAGTTTGTATGGCAATCGTTAGCTATGCAACCACTATTTTTACTGGGGCTTTTGACCATCGGGCAAATAGATTCCCTTGGGGTCTTCAATTTCCAAAACCCAAACGTCCTCATCAATGTCAAATTCACGCGCTATATAAGCATCACAGGGGCCTTCCCCGCCATCGGCCACCACCGTCCAAGCCCGGCCACCTTCATCTGTGTACCGTTTGGCCAGAACTTGGCAACCCTCTGCAAAACGGTTGACCTTAATCAAGATCTGGCCTGCATCGCCGTCGCCACGCTTAACCACCACGCAGGCCAACACATTTTGGTCACACAACCGCAACTGGGCCTGGACCCAAATTCCTGATTTTAATCGTGGTTCACCCATCAACTCTTTTCCTAAAGGGAATCTGGGCCCATACTGCGCGCAAATTGAAAAAGAGAAAAGCATGTTTGAACTGCATCCCACCTTAATCAAAGACACCGTTGAAATTACGCGTTTGACCATTTGTCGCGTTTTGTTGATCCGCGACGAGACATATCCGTGGATTGTTTTGGTGCCCGAACGCGAAGGATTGCGGGACTTAGACGATTTAAGCGCCACAGATCGGACCATCGTTATGGCTGAAATTGACCAGGTCTCGAAGGCTCTTAAATCCCTTGTGAAGCCTTATAAGATAAATGTAGCGGCCTTGGGCAATATGGTTGAACAGTTGCACATTCACGTCATTGCCCGGTTTCAAGACGATGCGGCTTGGCCTGCCCCGGTATGGGGGGTGGTTCCCGGCGTGGATTATTCTGAGGCAAAACGCACCAATATGGTCAAACGATTGAGAAAAATTTTATGACTCATCTGGAAAACTTTGCACCTTGAACAACTTCGCGTATCTTTAAATCAACGCAATCATTTCCGTCCTCAAGGTTCTAAGGCATATGAAAACGGACAAGACAAACTTAGCTTTTCGCTTAAACACATTGCCCATTCGCACCAAACTTTTTTTGGTGTCGACCTTGGTGATGCTGGCTCTTATCACCTTGCCCAGTCTCAGCCTGTACCGGGACGCCTCCATCCAGAATATGAACAAAACCCGCTTTGAAATTTTATCGCTTGATCGCATGCTTTTGGAATTACAGCGCAATCAAAATGATTTTGTAAATTTATTCGAACTCAAATACCTAGATGAATTTAGCGCCACATTTGAAACCTTTGTGGAAACGACGGAAAATATCAAAGAGCAATTTTGGAATCTTAAGCTGCCCATCGACACCTTGGAACAATTGGTGATGTTGACCAGTGATTATCAATATTTGTTTGAGGTGATGGCGGAACAAAAAATTCTGATCGGGCAAGATTACTCGCAAGGCATTCTCAATAAAATTTATACGGGTCTGACCAAGCTACAAAAAGATATTGATCGCATTGAAGAACCCGGCAACGTTCGACAAATGTTGAAAAATGACTTGGTCATGTTGCAATTGCCCATTCAAGAAAATCAGGTTTTGCAATATGAAGCCGAAATAGAGGCCTTGGATGTTCGTTTTGCTAAAATGGCGCAAACCATAAACGACCAAATTTCAAATCCAGATTTCCGCGCCACGCTTATGGATTCCCTCCTTAAATACCGCCAAGACACCCGGGATCTAAACGCTGCAAATCACACCATCGGGCTGACCTATGAAGATGGGATCAAGGGTAATATCAGCTTGATCGTGAATGCCGCCCACCTGATTTTAAATCGCCTAAATACCGAAGTGAACGCGGCCATTACCCGTCAAGAACACAAGCTCAACACGTTGTTGAGCACGTTGGCTGTTTTCTTTCTCATTGCCTTTGTTTTGACGATCTTCATGTTATCAAGGTCAATCAGCGTTCCCATCCAAAACGTGACCTCATTTATGACGCGCTTGGCCGATGGCGATTTGGACTTTGACATCCCCGATGAACCCCGCAAGGATGAAATCGGCGATATGTTTAAAGCCCTCAGAGTCTTTAAAATGGGCGCTATTATTCGTCAACGGACCCAACTTGCCTTGCGCACCGCCCATGACGAACTGGAAAGCCGTGTTGAAGAACGCACCAAAGAGCTCAGCGATGAAGTTTATGAACGACGCATTACCGAGGTGAAGCTGTTACACGCCCGCGAAGATGCCGAAAGCGCCAACCGCGCAAAATCCCAATTTCTGGCCAGCATGAGCCGCGAATTGCGCACCCCGTTGAACGCCATCATTGGCTATGCGGAAATGTTGCAAGAAGACGCCGAAGATGCAGGCAATGTGATTTTGGTCGAAGATTTGAGCAAAATTCATTCCTCGGGCAAACATTTGC
>JAESSV010000043.1 GCA_016763895.1 Magnetovibrio sp.
AGTGTCTCATACTTTAGACGGCCAAACCCCCCAAAGTCCTGACGGGCCATCTGTGCCTTGCATGTTTTGTCTGGTGAGTTGCCAGATGAAGTCTGCTAGCGAAATTGTTCCGCCGTCCTCTTTTTTGCTCGCCCCCGTTCAGCAAGCCGTGGTGTGGACGCATGGCAACAAAATTAACGATGTTTGCATATCCAAAGAGACGGCGGTGCGCCATTGCCCGCGCGCACCCCCTTCATTCACCGGCTGACATTAATTTCAATTCTGAATGTCCTTAACGTGAATGAAAGATACAATTATGAAAAAAGTACTATTTTTGATCGCCGTATTAACGGCGACAACCCTGTTTTCGTCGGTTGAAGCCTCTGCTGCAATGAAGCTCTATAAAGTGGGTGATATCGCCATTGAAAACCCGTGGGCGCGAGCCACAGCGGATCGGGCCAAAAACGGCGCCGCTTATCTAACCATAAAGAACAACGGGTCAACGATGGATCGTCTGATGGCCATACAAAGCCCAATTGCAAAGATCGCCAGCGCGCACCAGTCTTTAATGCAAGATGGGATGATGAAAATGAAGCCCATAAAGTCATTGAATGTGTTGGCGGGCGGGACTGTTCTGTTCAAGCCGGGCAGTTACCACATTATGTTTATGGGGCTTAAAGAGCCTCTGAAAAAAGGAGCTTCTTTTCCTTTAAATTTGGTTTTTGAACATGCAGGTAAGATCACGGTGATGGTCCCGGTTTTGAAAATTGGGTCAATGGGCAACATGCACAAGATGAAACCCAAATTATAAAAGTGGAAAGAACATGAAATTACTTTTTCGAACTCTGTGGATGTTTGCGTTAGGTTTAAGCTTTATCCTTGCCCCGACAGACACCCTTTATGCGGCTGAGATTTCTAAACAAAATTTGGCTAAATATGGGCAACAAGGGGGTCCTTTCACGTTGATTGACCAGCGTGGAAAGACCGTCCAAAACACCGACTTTTTGGGCAAATATATGTTTGTCTTTTTCGGTTACACGTCTTGTCCTGATGTTTGTCCGACCGCCATGCAGACGGTCAGCGACAGTCTGGATATCATGGGTGACCTTGGGAAAGATATTCAGCCGATTTTTATCAGCGTCGATCCAGAACGAGATAAGCCCAAAATTCTGGCCGATTTTATCAGTAACTTTAGTCCTCGAATCATTGCCTTAACGGGTGATAAGAAGGCCATTGATGAGGTCACCAAAGCTTACGGTGTTCGCTTTGAAAAGGTGTTAGAGAGCGTTTCTCCCTCAAATACTGATCAAAGCTATTTAATAAACCATTTTGCGGGCACATTTTTAATGGATCGCAAGGGTCGGTTTCTGGTGTTATTTCCCAGTGGCATATCCCCCGCAGACATGGCGAAAAACCTTGTGAATATTGTAAAAAAACACTGAGGTTTAAGAAAAAACACTGAGGTTTAAGATAAAAAACTGAGGTTTAAGAAAAACGGCGTGCCCCAAAGATTTAAGGCACGCCGTTTTTTTTTAATCAATATCGTGAATAAGATCATCGGGTGGTGTCATGAACCACATTTGATAGATGCTGACGAACCACATGTACGTAAAGCTTAACCCCATGCCAATGCCGCCGACATAGATAATCCAGGCAAAATTAGGATTGAGCTTGGTCAAGTACCAAGAGCCAATGTCCAACACGATGGCAACAAACGGTACGGCCACCACGGTACATTTAAACCATACGGGTCGAACCAAAGCATGACTAAAGACTTGCCCCATGATGAAAAAGATAAAGGTCAAACCAAACAAGTGAATGTGCGAAACCCGGACCAATGTGTAAATGCTGGCTCCGGTATCGACGGCGGTTAACTCTTCTAAAACTTTAGGATCTGTCAAGTTGGGACGGTGTGGACTTGACCCGTCATGACAAGCAACACAATTGTCTTCAAGAATAGGCTGGATGGTGTTGGTATAGGTGGTTTGATCCGAGCCCTTGTGAATCCAGTCAGAAATTTTGGCGGAATCTTCAGGATTAACCATGTCTTTCATGGGTCCTTTTAACGCGGCTTCCAGACGAGAATTGTTTTTATTGCCGCTGTAGGCAATGATCAAATCGTTAATGGACAAGCCCGGTTGCCCGTCTCTTGCCGCGTGGGAAACATAGGTTTGAATCATGGCGAATATATAGGCTAACCCCAACACCAACAAAGCGCTGGTATAGAGCACGCGCAGGCTTTTGGGGTATTCGCTGAAATGGTAATACATGCGGTGGACGTGTTTGATTTCTGAACTCATTTGCTTTTCCTAGCTTTTTATTTTAACGCACCATAGGCTTCAGGTGAGAAGTCCGCAACTTGGATTACTTGATCTCGCATCAGCTCAACCTTTACAAGAGATTCAAATTCTTCCTCTGTAATAATGCCAAGATCAAAAGCCTGTTTCGCCATGTTTGTTGGTGTCCCCTTGTCCACTTTTCCGGCCTTTTTTGCCGCCCCGACTTTTTTGCGAGGGGCCTCGGTCGCGTGAATTTCTTTCAGGGTGGCTTCCAGTATGCCAAGACCGGGTTGATCCGCTTTGGGGATAAAAATATCGCCCGTAATCGAAAGTCTGGCCTGTTCATCAAACAACGCCGATTCGGCCACCGCTTCGATTTGGGCATCGGTCAACGGTTTGCGTTTGGCGCCAAACGGAAATGCGATTTGTTTGACGGTCCAGGCAATCGCCGGGTAAGGCAGGTTATCAAGCACGCCAATCAGGGCTTGTTCAACCTGGTACAGAGCATGGGTACAGGTCCATTCTAAATAAGCCCGGTGATGGTTTGGGCGGCCTTTGTCATGGAAGTCCTTGAGGGCGGCGGTGGCCAGAAACATCCAGGAAAAAGCATCAGCAAATCGACCACTCAGGTGTTCTTTGCGTTTTAAGGCGCCGCCTAATGTTCCCAAAGCCACATCGGCAGTAAGGGCAAAAATGGCAGAAAAGCGCGAAATATCCTGATAGTATTTGGCTTCAAAACCGACCACGGGGGATGCGGCAAAACGGCCCCCGGAAATTCCATGACCAAACGTGCGCAGAGCCGTTTTAAAGATATGGCCCACATGCCCAAAAAAGGCTTCGTCAAAGGCATTTAAATTTTGATCTGCAATCGCATGCATTTCCTTGGCGACAAAAGGGTGACACCGAATGGCGCCTTGCCCAAATACGATTAAGGACCGGGTCAAAATATTGGCGCCTTCGACCGTGATGCCGATGGGAATGGAAATATAGGATCTGGAAAAGATATTGTTGGGACCGCGAGAAATCGCCGACCCGGCATGAATATCCATGGCATCGTTCAAGCATACGCGCATGCCTTCGGTCAGGTAAGCCTTGGCAATCGCCGACAACACCGAAGGCCTTTCACCCGCGTCGATGGCCCCAAAGGATAAACGCCGGGTCGCATTCATAAAATAGGTATGTCCGGCAATTCGGGCAATGCGTTCGCGGACGCCTTCAAAGCGTCCAATGGGCAAGCCAAATTGTTCGCGCACGATGCCATAAGCCGTGGTGGCACGGGTGGACAATTGAGCCGCCCCGACCGACAACGAGGGCAAAGAAATACACCGTCCAGCCGCCAAATTTTCCATCAACATGCGCCAGCCGTTTCCGGCTTCAGCGATCCCACCAATAATGTAATCCAACGGCACAAACACGTCCGTGCCAGAAATGGGACCGTTGTGAAAAGGCACCCCCATGGGGTCATGACGATTGCCAATGACCACGCCCGGGGTTTCTCGGGGCAACAACGCGCACGTGATGCCAATGTCTTTTTTGTCACCGATAAGCCCGTCAGGATCAAGCAGGCGAAACGCAATCCCCAACACGGTGGCGATGGGGGCCAGCGTGATGTAACGCTTGTTAAAGGTCATGCGAATGCCGATGATGTCTTCACCCGCCCATTCGCCCTTGCAAATGATGCCTTGGCTTTGCCCATTGGCGGCGTCACTTCCGGCATTGGGTTCGGTTAAGGCGAAACACGGAACGTCCGTGCCAACCGCCAGACGCGGCAAGTAATGGTCTTTTTGCGCTTCGGTGCCATATTCCATCAACAATTCACCGGGGCCTAAAGAATTTGGCACCATGACGGTCACGGCGGTGGCGACGGATCGGCTGGAAATTTTCGTGACCACGGCGGAATGGGCATGGGCGGAAAAGCCAAGGCCACCATATTTCTTGGGAATGACGATGCCAAAAAAGCGTTCTTTTTTGATAAAGTCCCAGGTTTCTGGGGGAAGGTCTCGGTCTTGGGCCAATTGAAAATCATCAACCATGGTGCACAATTGTTCCACCGGGCCATCTAAAAAGGCTTGTTCGTCCGGGCTCAGTTCTTGGATTTTGAAATCATGCAGCTTGGACCAGTCTGGGCGTCCTGAAAAAATCTGGCCTTCCCATCCAACCGTGCCGGCTTCCAAAGCAATGCGTTCCGTTTCGCCCATGGTGGGCAAAATACGTCCGACGATTTTCATCACCATCGATGACACCAAAGCTCGGCGCAAAGGAACGATAACAAAAAGTGCAATCAAGGCGATTAGACCTGTGAGGGCAACCAGTAGAGTGGTGATCATGATACGTCTCCTAATTGCGAAGCGGTTTTCCGGTTTTTAACATGTGCGAAATACGAGCGCGGGTTTTGCGCGTTTTGGCAAGGCGTAAAATGGCCTGGCGTTCAAGCTTTAGAATGTCTGTTTCTTGAACCACGTCCACCACATCCGTGTTGCCACCGGACAAAACCACCGCCAATTCTTTGGCTATGGTGACGTCATGGGGGGTGGCAACGCCTTGGTTGGCAAAATTGCGAATGGCAAGATTAAGCGCGGCGGCTCCGCTGGGTCCGGGCAGGCTCATTTCTATGGGGTCGGGTGGGCTATAGTCCTTAGACAT
>JAESSV010000044.1 GCA_016763895.1 Magnetovibrio sp.
CCATCCGTATCTGCTAGATGCCTGTGAAATGCCAGCCTTCCTGTGAGATGCCAGCCTCCCTGTGAGATGCCAGCCTTCCTGTGAGATGCCAGCCTTCCTGTGAGATGCCAGCCTTCCTGTGAGATGTAAGGTACAAAAAAAGCCGCTGGAGCAATCCAGCGGCTTTTTTTAAGATCAGCACAGAGTGTTAACTGCGATCGCTTAACAAGGTGTGAAGGATCGGGGTAAAGATCAATTCCATGGCAAAACCCATTTTCCCACCCGGCACAACAATTGTATTGCGGCGAGACATGAAAGAATTCGGAATCATCTGCAACAGGTTCGGAAAATCCACGCCACCTGGAATATTTTGCGGCTTGCGGAACCGAATAACAATCAAACTTTCGTCTGGCGTTGGAATATCCCGAGCAATAATTGGATCGGATGTGTCCACCGTTGCAATACGTTGAAAATTGATGTCCGTATATTTAAACTGAGGAATGATATAGCGCACATAATCGTCCATGCGGCGCATGATGGTGGCCATCACGACTTCTTCCGAATAACCACGTTGTTCCGTGTCTCTATGGATTTTTTGAATCCATTCCAGATTGATCACCGGAACCACACCAATTTTCAAATCGATGTGAGTTGCCATATCGACGCCGTCTTTGACGACACATCCATGAAGGCCTTCATAAAACATCAAATCACTGCCCTTGGGGATATCCGTCCAAGGGGTAAATTCACCGGGATTAAAGCCATCGTAGGCTGCGGCTTCTTCATCGGAATGAAGGTACAACCGACGTTTGCCGGTCCCGGTTTTTCCGTATGTTTCAAATAAATTCGCTAATTTTTCAAATTCATTTGCATTGGCCCCGAAATGGCTAAAGTTTTTATTCCCTTTAGCTTCTTCTTCGGCAACTTTCGCCTTCATGGCAACGCGGTCATATTTGTGGAAGCTATCGCCTTCAACGACGGCTGGCTTCACGCCCTCACGACGAAACATATGTTCAAAAGCTTCTTTGACGGTGCTGGTACCTGCACCAGACGACCCCGTTACGGCGATAATCGGATGTTTCTTCGACACGCTTTATCCTCCCCTGTTAGAACTAATAGATTATTATGTTGATGCTTATACCCCATTGTGTTGAGGCATGCAGTGAAAAACCATCAAAAAAATATAAGGGCACCTGATCAAATTTGATCAGAAACCTTTAAAAAGCCCAGATTTCCTTGATTTTTAGTCCATCCACTTGGGCATTTTATACCCAAAAAGGATGATTATAGCAAGCTAAATTCTAGCCCTCTGCACGCCCCACCCACAAGATGCACCCTTGATTTTGCTTTGCTTTACGAATTGCAGGCACAATGAAACAGGTCCAGATCACGGGGCGCAATGTTTCGGTTTTGGGGATGGCTATGAATTAAAATCTGCGCCAGGCTCTAAAACCATAACAGGCCCTAAAACCACAACAGGCCCTAAAACCATAACAGATGATCTTTCAAAGCTTCAGGCACACGTTTGGTGGGGCCATGCCCATAGCAAAGCCTGAGATGTCGCAACCCAGCGCCGCCACCCAAGCCCCGCACCAGGGCGAGGCTCATTGAACAATCAAAAATTTTAGGAAAGTGGGGTGCCTGATCGGATTTGAACCGACGGCCTCCTGGATCACAACCAGGCGCTCTAACCAACTGAGCTACAGGCACCACAATGTTCAGGGCCTAAACCCCTAAAAGCCGCCCTTTACTAAACGCATCGAAAGCCCCCGTCAAGCACCCCATTGACCCAACACCGACAAAAATTTAACGGTCACGATTTTAAAGCGTTTTTTGGCCGGGGTCTTTTGCGGATTAAGATTGCTCACTTTGATTGCAATTGCATACTTTTTAGGCAAATTATGTCGAGATTTACGGTTTAAAGGCCTACTTTTATTTTAAGATCCCCTTATTTTCTGAGGCTGAGTTATCCACAGAGAAACTTGGCATGCTCTATGCTAAATAGGATGTATTGATTTCAAAGCGTACGCAAAAAATGGCGAAACCGCCTTTGCACGGCGCACCGGAGACGAAACGCATGAAAAAAATTGAAGCTATTATTAAACCGTTCAAACTGGACGATGTAAAAGACGCCCTGCACGAAATTGGCCTGCAAGGTATAACCGTCATAGAAGCCAAAGGATTTGGCCGTCAAAAGGGCCACACCGAATTGTACCGTGGCGCTGAATATGTTGTTGATTTCTTGCCCAAGGTTAAACTTGAAGTCGTATTAGACGATGCCCTTGTGGAACGCGCGGTTGAAGCCATTCAACAAGCCGCTCATACGGGTCGCATCGGCGATGGCAAAATTTTCATCACCAACGTTGAAGAAGCAATTCGCGTCCGGACTGGCGAACGCGGACCAGAAGCTGTATAACCTTTTCTAAATTCACTAAATTTCACTCCATCTTCATCAAGGAACCATTACCATGACATTGGAATTAAAGACACCCGATGACGTCATCAAGTTTCTCAAGGACGAAAACATCGATTACGTTGACCTACGTTTCACGGACCCCAAAGGAAAGTGGCAACACTTGACCATGGTCGCTGAGTTTGTTGATAACGATGCTTTCGAAGACGGCATCATGTTTGATGGATCGTCCATCGAAGGTTGGAAAGCCATTAACGAATCAGACATGGCTTTGATTCCGGATGCAACAACCGCCGTAATGGACCCCTTTTCAGCCCAGCCTCAATTGATCTTGTTCTGCGACATTCGCGAACCTTCAACGGGTCAAGGCTATAACCGTGACCCACGTTCGTGTGCAAAACGTGCCGAAGAGTATTTGAAGTCTACGGGCATTGGCGACACCGCTTATTTTGGTCCAGAACCAGAATTCTTTGTTTTCGACGACGTTCGTTTTGACGTGTCCATGAACCGTTGCTTCTATGAGTTTGATTCCGACGAAGGCCCATACGTAACCGGTAAAATCCTGGAAGAAAGCAACCTGGGCCACCGTCCTGGCGTTAAGGGCGGCTATTTCCCGGTTCCTCCTGTTGATGCGTCTCATGACCTGCGTGCCGAAATGGTTACGGTTATGCGTGAAATGGGCCTCAGCATGGACAAGCACCATCACGAAGTTGCGCCTTCGCAACATGAACTGGGCATGACCTTTGCCACATTGGTTCGCACCGCAGACAACGTTCAAATCAACAAGTACTGCACCCACATGACCGCTCACACCTATGGCAAAACGGCAACGTTTATGCCTAAGCCAGTGTTGGGTGACAACGGCTCTGGCATGCACGTGCACATGTCCATTTGGAAAGATGGCAAGCCTAACTTTGCGGGCAACGGCTATGCCGATTTATCTGATGAAGCGCTCTACTATATTGGCGGAATCATCAAGCATGCCAAGGCTTTGAACGCCTTCACCAACCCGTCCACGAACTCGTACAAACGTTTGATTCCGGGCTTTGAAGCGCCTGTGTTGTTGGCATATTCTGCCCGTAACCGTTCTGCATCTTGCCGTATTCCGTTCTCGGCTTCGCCAAAGGGCAAACGCGTTGAAGTTCGCTTCCCCGATCCAACCGCCAACCCTTATCTTGCTTTCTCAGCAATGATGATGGCGGGCCTTGATGGCATTCAAAACAAAATCCATCCCGGTGAAGCTATGGACAAAAACCTGTACGACCTTCCACCCGAAGAATTGGCAGAAGTTCCAACGGTTGCCGGTTCCTTGCGTGAGGCTATGGCATCTTTGGATGCCGATCGTGAATTCCTTAAAAAGGGCGGCGTTTTCGACGATGACATGATCGACGGTTACATGGCTCTTAAATGGGATGATGTGTACAACTTTGAACACACGCCACACCCCGTTGAATGGGAAATGTATTATTCTTGTTAATACGTTTTGTTGTTGTTTTTCAACAACACATAGAAAGTGATGTCAGACTAAAAATGGCCTAAAAAGGCCCGCCGTTCTCCGTATATTAACGGTCGAGTCTGATGCAAGATTTGAGCCCCGTCCTTAAATGGATCGGGGCTCTTTTTTTGCCGTTTCATGTTTGCACTTGGCGATGGTTCCAGAATCCGGCAAGGGGCCCAATAAAACTTATTAAAACATCAATTATTCATCGCCCTTAACGATAGTATCGTAATTATTGATGAATTCATCGACCGTTCCAGCGCCCATAGGCGTGTTGTAATGGTCTTTCCAATACTCGGCCATTCCCTCTACAGAATCAGCATCAGGAAGGGCAGAAGGAGCACGAGAATAACAAATTCGACACATCGCAACGGCATAGCCCAAGTTCCAGGTCAAATGACGCGCATCACCCGCCACAACACCAAACATGTCTTTCATGGCCGTAGACTTTTCTGTCTGGTAACGTAAATAATTGTCCCAAATGTCATCGTGCGTGGCCGGTTCCATTTGGCAAATACCCAAGGCTGGGCCAGAACCAGTTTGCTTGAGGTAAACAAGATTACTTTCTTGAGCCGCTGTGCCCATGATCAGCTCTTCAGCCGATTCTGACCACAAATTCAATTCTTTCAGCACGGGCTGAACAACATCATTTCGGAACTGTTCGACATCTATCATTGTTTATTTTCTCCAAATAAAAGGACGGTTCCATCACTTTAATAGAGTAAAAAATATAGTACAGCTTCTAATTAGAATCGGAACATAAGATTAAACGATACACGTTATACATGTGGTGTATTTTGGGACACAATTCAACATGAGAACCTTTAAAAAAATAGGCCCTGACATGCATCAGAGCCTAGAAATAGAGTATAGGGGTATTGAGGGTCGTAGAGCTTGCTTACAAGTTAGAGTCGCCCAAGCTTTCATAAACACGGTTGTCCGCGAAGTGAATTCCGCATTCCGTTTTGTCACGCCCCGACCAACGGCCATCCCGGGCGCCTTTGGAATCGCATGTTTTTAAGGTGCAAGGGCCACAGCCAATCGAGCTATAGCCCTGCTGGACCAAGGGGTGACGCGGCAAATCTTGCCCTGAAAAAGTGCGTTCGATGTCTTCCGCCGAAAAATGGGCCAACGGATTGATTTTTATATGAGGACCCGAAAGTTCGACCGTATCAATTTCGGCACGAGAAGCTCCATGATGACGTTTTCGGCCACCAATCAGAACATCAAATTCCGACAAAGCCAAAGCATAAGGCATCACTTTGCGCACATGACAGCACGCATCTGGATCGGTTTCAAACAACGTCCCATCCGGGTCCATATTGGCAACCATTTGCTCACCAGCCTTCAGGGTCCGGACATTTGAAAGCCCCAAATGATCGGCTAAACGATCCCGATACGCGAGTGTTTCAGGAAACAAGCGCCCGGTGTCGACAAAAATAACCGGCGCCGACGGGTCGATATGCGCAACAAGGTCCAATAAAACGGCACTTTCCGCACCGAAAGAAGAGGTCACAGCAACCCGCAAGTCGCCATCAAACCCAAGCACGGCTTTCAGCAAGCTTTGCCCGTCAAGGTTCCGCCACGCCGAAAGATCATCGTCACTTAACAGAGGTGCAGCCAATTTCTTTTGTGCTGTCATTGCGCCGCTCCAGCCAAATAGTTCGGCACGTCGACAATGATGCGTTCGACTTCAACATCTGTAGCATCTTGCCAGGCGGCCAACACAGGTAAAGCCTCTAATACAGTGGCCGTCGAGGTTTCTGCCGCTGTAACCGCACGGGATGCACGATCCAAAACGGCCATCAGGTCTGAATTGTGGCTCCAAAGGGTGCGCACAGCGTCAAGAACAGGCCCAACGTCGGTGCCATGTTTGTCTTCGCCCGCAATCACCAACAAACGTTGAGCCGGCAAGCGCAAAGCTTCTTTCAGATTGAGGGAAACGTTTTCAACAAGACCTGCGTCAAGTGAGCGTTTTGTATCCGAACGGGCCACGAAAGATTGATCGACCAGGTGTTCCGCGACCACGGCCCCTGCCGCACACTCACCTGTTGCTGTCGCGGGTGGCTCAAATTCATGATCGCTGCCCAAATCAAAGACATGAACGACGGGATCAAGCGCCCCGGTGCCCACAATCGGGACCAACAGTTCTTTCAAGCCGTCTTTGCCCAAACGATCCGCCCATTCGCGAACCGTTTCACCGTTATCCATAGCAGGACCCAAATCGGCCAGCATCACTTTCAAGGATTCCTTAACATGACGCACAGCAATAATCGGGCCTAACATTCCATGGTTTTCGGGGCTTCCGCCCAAATGGATTTGATAATGAGGCGCGGGTTTGCCATTAATTTTCTTGGCCATGCCATGAAATCCGATGTCACCGATGTGGTGCTGGCTGCACGAGTTGTGGCAACCCGACACACGCACTTTCAAGCTTTTCAAGCCCGTAAATTCGGCTTGAGCATCAATAAGGCTTTCCCCCAAAATATGGCTGTCCGTAATGCCAATGGCGCACGTTGAGGTGCCGGGGCATACGGTTAAGTCTTTCAAGGCATGCTCGCGACCACTGGCATCCAACGCTAAATTGCGAATGCCCGTGACAAAGGCTTCAACCTTGTCGACGTCCAAATCCAAGGCAATTAAGTTTTGGGTCCGGGTCAGACGAATTTCAGATCCGCCCGCCGCTTCGGCCAAGTTTGCAACGCCTTCAAATTGAGCCGAAGACAACCAGCCCATTGGCACTTCAACAAAAACGTTTTCGCCGGTGCCCTTAGGACCAGCCCAGTCCAAGGCATCCCACGCTGGGGGGGCTAAGGTTTTAAGGGCCGCAAATTCTTTATGAGCCATGGCAATAAATTCTTCGGCACCAAATTTTTTCACCAAAAACTTGATGCGAGACCGGTTTTTGTTCGCCCGGCTAGAATGTTTAATATGCAAGCGAGCAATCGCTTCTTGCACCGTCAACAGTTCGAATTCAGTCACAAAATCAAAGACTTCGATCGCGGTAAAGGGCTGGATACCAAGGCCGCCACCAACCACAACGCGAAACCCTTTTTCGCCGTTGCGTTCGGTTGCGATGTAACCCAAATCATCGATCAAAGACAAACCACAGTCCTGCTCACAACCCGATACCGCCGTTTTAAACTTGCGCGGCATGTGTTGAACCATGGGGTTGCGCAACCAAGCCTTGGTGATGCGTTCCGCCACGTCTGCGGCATTTACATGTTGATGTTTGCAAAAACCAGCTTCGGGGCAAGCGATCATGGCGCGAAACGTGTTGCCAGAAGCTTCCCGAGTGGTCACGCCACCAATATTCAAGGTTTCAATCAAACCTGTGAGATTTTTTTGCTTTACAAAATAAAACTGAACGCCTTGGCGCGTGGTGATATGAATGTCTCCGCCGGCATGGTCCGCGTTTGACTTGGCAATGGCGCGCGTTTGAGAAAAGCTCAAGCGACCACCGGGGACTTTAGCCCGCACCATGTGTTCGCCCGACTGACGTTGTTCATAAATGCCATAACGCAAACGGAAAGTGCGCCAACGATCAGCGAACCAAACACCTTTGTCGTAATTATCAATCGCAGATTTAAATTCAGGGATATCTGCGGGGATAGCAATGCATTGATCAGTCATATTATTCTCTTTTTTTGGTGTGCTGGGGATGGCACACGGTCTACCCCAAGTTTAGCCTCAACACGAAATAGAAAGACATAAACTTTAGACGAACAAACAAAGTTTAAACCCTAACGACAACTCTGTCCTGTCACATATGACATAATTAACATTTTAAGGGTGTGAGTCAATGTATATTTCACAAAAAAATGTGGAATAGAAACTATCTACACTTTAAAATTGTTATTGATAATATCGCAACAGATTCTAAAAAAACAGCCTAGTCACAAAATTATTAAGGCTGCGTAAAGGGAACTGTGCCATACTTTAGGCGTTCAGAAGAACATAGACGTACCGACAAAATAGACGTACATACAAGATAAACATAGGAGGCTAGAATGGCCCAGTTATTAGATGTACACAGCGACACCCGTGCCGACAGTTTGGCATCTCTCGCAGAAAAACTCGTTAAACGCCTTGGTGTAAAAGATGCTTTACGCATATGTCAGGAAAATTCCTGGTACGGCGTCTTTAATTTCATCAAAGGACACATCCAAAACAACAATCCGTAAACCGTTAACCCGTAAGCCGCTACCTCCTGTTGGTTTGAAGGTATTGGACGATAAATTTGGCGATGGATTTAACGTCGCCCAGATCTAAAATCTGTAATTTTAAGTCCAAGACGTTCGCGTTTTCCACCTCATCCGTGGCAACGGCGATAACGCTTTGATGTGTGCGTCCCAATGCAGCCATTCCCAAGCTGGGTCGATACACTTCAATTTTCGGAAAATCGTGTTTTTTAAAGCCTTCAATCAGCATCACGTCAACCGGGCTCATGCGGGCGATCAGATCTTGCATATCGGGTTCTTTTTCATCTTGAACTTCATGCAACAACGCCCATCGCTTTGCAGAGGTCAACAAGACCTCTTGAGCCCCGGCGGCCCTGTGTCGATAGCTGTCTTTTCCGGGCTTATCCACGTCAAAGCCATGATGGGTATGCTTAATGGTGGAAACCGTGTGACCCAATTCGATAAGGATGG
Organism: Magnetovibrio sp.; assembly: GCA_016763895.1. Taxonomy (GTDB): domain Bacteria; phylum Pseudomonadota; class Alphaproteobacteria; order Rhodospirillales; family Magnetovibrionaceae; genus JANLGW01. Next base: position 8,543 of record JAESSV010000044.1, read on the forward strand.
GAATGAGGTCCGACAACAACGTCGTCTTGCCACTTCCGCTGCGCCCCACGATGCCCATTACATGTTGTTTCATCACATGTTGTTTATTGTCCGTCATGGAAACTCCCCTGCTGGATCAAGGATTCGGCTTTGTTTAAATCTTCTTGGGTGTTGATGTTAAAAAAGGGATCAAAGGAAGGCCTTGAGAATTCCACAAAAACGGGATCATGACGCTCAACCCAAGCCATCACTTTTCGAACACCTTGCTCGACCAAAGCAACCCGCAAATCAGGAGCCAAATCCACCGACCACAGGGCAAACACAGGCTGGGTTTGCCCTTGGCACTTTGCAATGGCGATTTTTGTGCCGTGCTGGTGGGCGGCACCGTGCAATCGGTTCACCAAATCCAGAGGAAAAAAAGGCGCGTCCGTGGCAAAGCTTGCGACCCACTTTGTGTTTGGTCGGTTTTCCTTGGTCCAGTCTAATCCGGTCAATATTCCAGCTAAAGGTCCCAAGTGGCCCGTTAAGTCGTCTGCGACCACCGCCAAGCCATATGAGGCAAAACGTGTGGCATTGCCGGACGCATTCAAAATCAAGCTTTTCACTTGGGGGGCGGCCCTTGTGATCACGTGGCTCAATAAAGTTTGCCCATCAAGGGGATGCAAACATTTGTCTCCACCGCCAAAACGGCGTGAATTTCCACCCGCAAGCAAGAGTCCGACGCACGATTCCAATCCATTTAATTGCAATTTTTCAGTCATAGCGGCACTATGAATGTCTGACTGGTGTTGAGCAAGTCAACATTAGGCTCATTTTGTTTTTTTCACCTTGGGAGCATTTTTCAATGAACAAGATTATCATCGCATTGGGTGTCGTCGTCGTCGTTGTCGCAGGAGGGGTTTTCTACCTGCAGAAGAATGCGCCAAAAATCATTCAGGCTGTCATTGAAGAACAAGGGACTTCGGTCACCCAAGTTCCGGTCAAACTTTCCAAAGTTGTGTTAAGCCTTGCTGATCTGAAAGCCGGACTTGTGGGCCTTACGATTGGGAACCCGGCTGGATTTAAAACCAACCAAGCCATGCGCCTTGGCGAAGTCAGCGTAACATTAAGCCCCGACTGGACCATGGACTTGATCGTGGTGGAAGAGGTCATGATCAAGGCCCCCGATATCACCTATGAAATTGGCTCAAACGGATCAAATATTGATGCTATTCAGCGCAATATTAAAAAATTCTCTGGTGGCTCTTCTGGTGGCTCTTCTGGTGGCTCATCTTCGAAGGCATCATCTGGTTCTGGTTCAAGCTCAAGTGATGGGGATGGCGGCCCTAAGATTGTGATCAACCATCTTTACATTAATGGCGGCAAGATCAATGTATCCGCACCGTTCATGGGCAAAAAAGGCATCAGCACGGCCTTACCCGACATTCACCTCAAAAACATTGGCAAGGATTCCGGCGGCGCCAGTCCGGCTGAAATCGCCGACCAGATCATTTCGTCCATCACCAAGTATTCCAGCTCGGCGGCTGGGTCTCTTGATCTATCCGCGTTGGGGCTTTCAAATATCTCTGGCAAAGCTGCAAAGGTCATGAAAGACGTTAAAGGAGCTATTGGTGGCGCCATGGGTGGTGCCATGGGTGAAGCAATAGGTGAAGCAATGGGCGGTTCTGGACGCGTGAAAGCCAAAAAGGCTATGCAAGACGCAAGCGGTGCAATTAAAGGCTTGTTTGGGAATTAAAACGAGCTGCGGTGACATTCCCCGCAATTGGACAACTTAATATTGCTGTTGCCCGCCATCGCTTTAAAACCCGCACCGTGACGTTGCTTAAACCAACCCGTTGAGGTGATTTTAAGGGGGATTTCCGTAGACCGCCCGGCGGCCAGATAGGTCAAGGTGTGCGCTTGGGAATTCTTATCAAAACTGGCATCTTCGCCAAAATGGTTGTCTAGGTTGTCGATGATTTTCTTCCATGAAAATGCGGGAAGCATTTCTCTGGGATAAAAGAAGTGACACGAGCTGCATTCTTCGACGGCAATGTCTCGATCGCTCATTGCGTTGGTTTGGGTGGCCATAGACACCTGCCCAAACCCCAAAATGACGGTCCCAAGGACCAGAACAGCAACCCAAAAACGCGCCTTTGTATTCATAACTCGTGTCTCCATCATTTTGAAAGCATTGGATGTTTGGTTATACTCGATTTTACACTCAAAAAGCAACACAGAGAAAAACGCCCCGCACAACCCTGCCCTCCCCGATTTTGCCTAACTTTGCACCAAGGGGCTTATGGCCGACCGTCCGCGTTGGTACCACACGGTGGCCAAAAAGGTCACCGCCAAGAACGGGAATATGCCGTAATTTACGGCATCCCAACCAGATACATTGAACAAGCCCCCGGCAACCAAAGACCCCGTAGCTGCGGATGCAAAAACGATGAATTCATTGACGCCCTGGGTTTTCGCTTTTTCGCTGGGTCGATAGGCTTTGGTCAGCAAGCTTGTGCCCCCAACAAACAAGAAATTCCAGGCGATCCAA
>JAESSV010000045.1 GCA_016763895.1 Magnetovibrio sp.
CACAAGCCACCTGAGGGGTTCGGGAATGGGCACTTGATAAACAATTATCTGCCCCTCTTTCAAGGATCGCTCGGGAATGCGGTGCCGGGTTTGAATAATTGTCGCGGCTTCGGTGCGTGTCGTCGTTGCGACACCTGTGGTTCGTGAAAAAAAGCGTCGGATTGACACGGCGTTGGTGGTGTCATCGGCCCCCTGATCAATAACTTTCAAGGTGTCGCTTTGGCCAATCACGCCTGCTGTGACTTGAATGCCTCCGGTGCCCCAGCCATAAGGAAGGGGCATTTCTCGTGACCCAAAGGGCACTTGAAAACCCGGAACCGCGACAGCCTTAAGAATGGCCCTGCGGATCATGCGCTTGGTTTGTTCGTCGAGATACGCAAAATTATAGCCTTCAAGGGCATCGGTCATAGTCATTCTCCGGCCGCTTTCATTTCGTCTTGTTTCTTGCGCAGATTTCTGACCATTTCCAGTTCGCCCTGGAAATCTACGTAATGGGGTAATTTTAAGTGCTGTACAAACCCAGAAGCTTCAACGTTATCCGTATGGTACAGAACGAATTCTTCATCTTGAGCCGGGCCTTGAATTTCTTCGCCCAATTCTCTGGCGCGCAGGGCACGATCAACCAAAGCCATCGACATAGCCTTGCGTTCGCCTTCGCCAAAGGTCAGCCCATAGCCACGGGTGAATTTTGGACTTTGCGTTGCGGAACCCACGAATTGATTGATCATCTCACATTCCGTGATCGTGATATCGCCTATGGAAATTGGAAAGCCTAATTCTTCAGGGATGATTTCGACTTCGACGTCTCCCATGCGGATTTCACCGGCAAAGGGATGATTGTTGCCGTATCCACGTTGTGTCGAATAGCCCATGGACAGCAAGAAACCTTCGTCTGCTCGGGCCAGATTTTGCAAGCGTACATCCCGGTCGGCGGGGAAATCTAAGGGGTCACGCGTCAAATCACCCACATCAACGCTATCATCCGCACATTCTTGTTCGATCAAGCCTTCTGCATTCATCAAAGACGTCACCCGTGGGTACGTTTCAATTTCAGCAGCCTCTTGTTCGGCCAAAGGCGCCTCGCCCTCTGCCATAAGGGCAAAATTTAACAAGCGATGACTGTAATCAAAGGTTGGCCCAAGAACCTGGCCGCCGGGCAAATCCTTATACGTTGCGGAAATCCTGCGCCGCACCTTCATCTGGGTTGAGTTGATGGGTTCTGAAGTTGCAAATCGAGCCAAGGTCGTGCGATAGGCGCGCAATAAAAATATTGCTTCGATGAGATCACCCCGGGCTTGCTTGATCGACAAGGCCGCCAGATCTTTGTCGTATAGCGATCCTTCCGTCATCACACGATCAACTGCCAAGCTCATTTGCTCTTTAATCTGGGAGATCGAAAGCTCAGGAATGTTGGCATCACCCCGACGTTGTTCCGCTAAAAATCGGTGGGCATTTTCGATGGCCTTCTCGCCACCCTTTACAGCAACATACATCGTTTATACTCCAACCTCTGTTGAACGTGGCAAGCACACAAGAGCCGTCGGTGTGGTCAAGATCAGATCAACACCACGGGGAAATAATTTGTTATTATCAATAACACTTTGCCAAAACGTATCGCCTACGCCTTCAACCTTTAACTTCCGGGTTCCCCGAATTCCAGGACCGGTTAGCTTAACGCCAGATCCTGAAACAAGACTGTCGACTTGAACAATCACCATGGCGGAAAGGTCCGGACGTTCGTCGGTGCCGATGCAAAACTGATCAAAAGAGCGCAAGTCTTGTGGTTGCGATATCAAAATCGTGCGGGCTTCTTTCGGATCAGCCGTAACAGGACAGCCACAATGAAATTTAAGGTGGGTCATCGCCTGACCACTGACCGCAATTTCAGCATCCCCCCAAACGGGCGTCTCATGATCAACAAGGCTTAAACAAATGGCCGTGGACACAGGGTGCAGGGGATATGGAGATTCAGGTAGATCTTCAAGACTGATTATTTTTCCAGGATGAGACATCGCATCCAATATGGTGCGAAAAACACGCTGAGCATCATGGACAGGTTCTATAAACCCCGCCAATGGCTGATCTGGAGGTGAATTCAGGTTCATCTTTGTTGTTCCTTTAGTCATCGCCACGCACCATGGTAAAGAAGTTCACGCGCGTGGAAGCGACTTTGCGATCTGTATTTGATTGTTTCTTGGCAAGGGCATCTTGGATCGGGTCCAAAAGAGAAGCTTTAAACGTATCCAAACACCCCGGCGCCTGAAGCATCGCATCAAAGATTGCCGCCAAAGTCGCCTGCCTCTTGTTTCGTCCAGCCAGATAGGCATGGCCAATAATGCCATTCCTCATCCGCACAGAGCAGCGTGTCACGGTCATTTCGCCAAGATTAAAACGTTGACCATCACCACCCGCTCGACCCCGCACCATCACCATCCCGGTATCAGCAGCCCGCAACACGTCATAATCTGGCTTAAGGTCAATGCCGGACCATGTGCGTTCAAAATGTTCGACATCACCGCGCGCCAAAAGGCTCATCCAATTTTGTCTTTGTGCAATTTCTGAGTTGACTTCAGTCATCTACAAATCCTATATTTGTCTAGACATCTATATATCTTAATCAAGTACATATACTGTCTTTGAAGATATTAAAAGCAGTGATCGGTGAACTTTTTGTGACAATGAATTACGTAAGGGCAAAATATTATGGAACGCGGAAACGGTATGGCGTTGTGGCGACAAATTCAGGAACTTTTGAAGTCCGAGATTTTGTCTCAGAAAATTTCTCCGGGCAGTATGTTGCCCACCGAAAAAGATCTGGCCGCTCGATTTGACGTCAACAGGCACACGGTGCGCAGAGCCATCACCGAGCTTGCGGACCTTGGTCTGGTGATCACCCGTCAAGGATCGGGCAGCTATGTTCCAGAAACCCTTATTGATTACACCGTCCAAAAACGCACGCGGTTTAGCGAAACGATCAGTGCTCAAAGCCGTGTTCCGTCCGTCACGGTTATTCATTCTAAAATC
>JAESSV010000046.1 GCA_016763895.1 Magnetovibrio sp.
GGGTGTTTTTATTATAAATAAAACTTAAATTTTAACGTGTATTTAAAATAAAATGGCTATATTTTACGTTCAAATATGGCCACAAAAAATCCGTCCGTATCATGCGAGTGCGGTGTTAAGCGCAAAAACTTGGACTCATCCATATCGGGGCATTCTGATTTTTTGATGGTTTCTGCCCAAACGGTTTGGATTGGAACAATATAAAAATCCGGATGATTTTTCAAAAAGGCATCAACGCGGTCTTCGTTTTCATCGCGAAGCAACGAACATGTGGCATAGATCAAGCGTCCACCGGGTTTCACCAACGTTGCCGAGCTGCGCAGAACTTCGTCTTGCATGCCCATCAATTCATTCAAGCGGTCTTCGGTAAGACGCTTTTTTTGTTCCGGGTGACGCCGCCAGGTGCCAGATCCTGAACACGGAGCATCCACCAAAACCCGATCAAAGGTTTCTTCGACGCCCTTGGTCCATGGATTATTTGGGTCATATACTTCTTGTTCGATTTTGTCGGTCAATTTGGCACGGTGCAAACGTTTGTCCATACGGGCCAAACGTCCGGAATCAATATCCGAAGCCACCAAACGGCCTTTGGAATGTCCGTCTTGAAGGCCCATGCGGTCGGCAATGGCTAACGTTTTTCCACCCGCTCCGGCACAAAAATCAACCACGTTCATGTAAGCTTTGGCGCCCACCAAAAGACTTAAAATTTGCGAGCCTTCATCTTGAACTTCGACAAAACCTTTTTTAAAGGCTGGGGTGCGCGCAATGTCGGTGTGGGCTTGCAAGGTTAAGCCCATCGGCGACATTTCGGTGAAGTAACTTTTTACGCCGATTTTGCCCAAGGCTTTTTGCGCTTGATCCCTCGATACACGGCCCAATGCGACCCGCAGATCCATGGGAGCAGGGATGTTCATGGCCATCATTTCGGCCATAAATGTTCCCGCATAAACGATTTTTAGTTTATCAGAAAGCCATTGGGGCAATTCGACTTGCACATGTGCGGGTTGTTCTGGGTCGTCAATCTTTTTGCCGTTTAAGGCTTCGACCAACTCTTCTTCGGCTTCGGAAAGAACACCGGGGCCATGGGGCAGGCTGTTGAAGTATTGAGTTGCGTCCGAGCCTTCGAGCACTACATCGACCAAAACACGCAAACGCGCGGATTTATTTTGACCAAAAGCGACTTGGCTCAGATGCCAATCCAAACGATTGATGCGGCGCAAGCATCCATAAACCCGTTCGCGAATGGCACGTCGGGCTTGCGCGCCGACAAAGCGCCGCGCCTGAAACCAGGCCCGCACAATGTCGTCCGCAGGACGGCGCTCATCCGCTATTTTACCCAACAGATAAATAGCAGCTTCAGTCCGAGCAGCAGGAGTCATAATTTAAGTTTCCGTTCGATAGTTCGGGGCTTCACGGGTGATGGTAACATCATGGACATGGCTTTCACGAAGGCCAGCCCCGGTGATGCGCCGGAAAGTCGCATTGGCTTGAAGGTCTGAAATGGTCGCCGAGCCTGTATATCCCATAGAAGCTCGCAAGCCGCCAATCATTTGATGCACAACATCGCTGACCGGGCCTTTGTACGGCACACGGCCTTCGATGCCTTCGGGCACCAGCTTTAAATTGTCCACATCGGCTTGGAAGTATCGATCCGCTGATCCTTTGGCCATGGCGCCCAGCGAGCCCATGCCCCGATAAGATTTATAAGACCGACCCTGATACAAAAACACTTCGCCGGGGCTTTCTTTGGTGCCCGCGAACATAGACCCCATCATGACGGAACTGGCGCCGGCTGCAATGGCTTTGGCAATGTCGCCTGAATATTTAATGCCACCGTCGGCAATCAAAGGCGTATTGGTTTTCTGGCAGGCTTTCGCCGTTTCCATAATGGCGGAAAGCTGGGGTACACCCACGCCGGCCACCATGCGGGTGGTGCAAATTGTACCGGGGCCAATGCCGACTTTAACGGCGTCGGCTCCGGCTTTGATCAAATCGAGTGCGGCTTCTGGCGTGGCAATGTTACCCGCCATGATTTGGACATCTGGGTAGTTGCCTTTGAGGGTACTCACGGCAACGGCTACGCCTTGGGAATGTCCGTGAGCCGTGTCGATCACCAACAGATCAACGCCGGCGTCTATCAGGGCTTCCGAACGTTCTATTCCGGCTTCACCAACCGATGTCGCAGCGGCAACGCGCAACTGGCCTTTGTCATCTTTGCAAGCGTGCGGGTTTTCTTGATCCTTAACAATATCGTTGACCGTGATCAAACCAATGCAGCAATATTGATCATCAACAACGATCAATTTTTCGATACGATGCTGGTGTAACAAGCGCATGGCTTCGTTACGTTGTACGCCAACTTTGACGGTGACGACTTCTTTGGTCATCAACTCACCAACTTGTTGGCTGGGGTCTTGGGCAAACCGAATGTCACGGTTGGTGATGATGCCAACCACTTTGCCCGTACCGTCTTCAACCACCGGAATGCCGGAAAAACCGTATTGGTCTTTAACGGCCATGACTTCGGACAATGGGGCATTGGGCGATATGGTCACCGGATCGGCGACCATGCCGGCTTCGAAACGTTTAACTTTACGAACTTCGGCGGCTTGTTCAGCGACGGACAGGTTTTTGTGAATAACTCCGATGCCGCCCATTTGTGCCAAGGTGATGGCCATACGGCTTTCGGTCACCGTATCCATCGCAGCCGATAACAAAGGAATCCCCATGTTAATCGTGTTTGTCAGGCGTGTGCGGGTGTCGGTTTGGGCAGGAAGAACATTTGATTTGGCCGGGGTTAGCAACACATCGTCAAACGTTAGGGCTTCTATAATTTTCATGTTGCTTCCCGTCTTAAGATCAAGGATTGGTTTGGCGCGATATAATACACATACGCCGATAATTTCCAAGGTGGATTTCAGCCTCACCAGATTTTTATTGTTTGAGCATTGAACGCGATGAGCGCTTTGCTTATATTTGTATCCAACTTGTTTTTCATTTTTATGAAATTTGGACGCTTAAGATGATGCGCATTATTAAGTTTTTTGCTCTTATTTTAACACTTTCGGCTCCTGTTTTTTCAATCGCAACGGCGTCAGAGCTAAAAACCACAGATATCAAAATCGGCGAAGGTGCTGAAGCTGTGACCGGGGCACGGATTGTTGTTCATTACACAGGCTGGACCTTAGACGGCAAACAATTTGATAGCTCTCGGGATACCGATACGCCGTACCAATTCACACTTGGGGCTCACGAAGTCATTAAAGGCTGGGACATTGGCCTCCAAGGCATGCGCGTCGGCGGCAAACGGGAATTGCTGATTCCGTCAAAACTGGCTTACGGAAAGCGCGGATATCCCGGCAACATTGCGCCCAATTCCGATTTAAAGTTTGACGTCGAATTGATGGACGTGAAATTCAATGAATACACAATGGTCAACAATAAAAAAGACAATGTCGAGCTGGAAAAACTTCTGGCCCGAGGTGTCCCGGTGATCGATATCCGCCGCCCAGCAGAATGGCAAGCAACAGGTGTGATTAAAGGGTCTTATTTGTTAACCGCGTTTAAAAAAAATCAGGGTTTTATTTCTTACTTCTTGCGTCATATCAAAACCTTGGTGAAGAAAACCGATGAATTTATCATGATTTCTTCAAAAGGACGCCGCAGCATTTACTTAACGCAAATCATGTCGGATCGCAAAGGTTACACCAGCATTTTCAATGTGCAAAAAGGCATGAATAAATACATAGAGCACGGTGGCGCCGTTGTTCAATATGACGGCAAAAATGAAAATGAACTTAAAACTGAACCCAAATAAGTGAGTCTATTATGCGTAAACTGATAACATCTGGTCTATTTGCTCTCTTTGTCCTTGTTGGCGCACTGCCATCCGCTCAGGCCGGAGAATTGATCATCACGGACATTAAGGTCGGCAAAGGGGCTTTGGCCGAAAAGTATGCTGAAGTTTCCGTTCACTACACCGGCTGGACCCTGGACGGTAAGAAGTTTGATTCCAGCGTTGATCGCGGGAAACCCTTTCGTTTTAAATTAGGGGCTAGAAGCGTCATCCAAGGCTGGGATTTAGGTGTCGAAGGCATGCGGGTTGGCGGCAAACGCGAACTGATTATCCCCCCCGAAATGGCTTACGGTTCCAAAGGGGCTGGCAATGCCATTCCCCCCAACGCCACCTTGAAGTTTGCCGTTGAATTGTTGGCTGTGGTTGGTCCAAACTTTAAAAACATCAACAGCCAACAACTCCAAAAAATGATCGACAAAGGCGTGACCGTTATTGACCTTCGTCGCCCCGATGAATGGGATGCAACGGGCGTCATCAAAGGTGCTCACTTGATCACGGCCTTTGATATAGACAATCGCCTTCAAGTGGATTTCTTGCCAAAACTTCAGTCTGTTGTTGGCCTTAATGATGAGGTTATTATCATTTGTCGCTCTGGAAAACGGTCTTCACGTATTTCCAATGCTCTGGCCAACAATAAAGGTTTCAAAGGTATTTATAACGTTAAAGGTGGCATGACCCAGTGGATCAAAGACGGCGGAACCGTCGTGAACCGTTAGTCTTTTGTTCGGCCTTTAAAGCCCAAAGCCACCACATACATTTCGGCAGAATCTTGTCTTGAGGCCGGGGGTTTGTAGTGGCGCACGGTTTCAAAGTCTTTTTTCATGGCGTTCAAAAGATCGACTTCGGTCCCGCCTTGTAAAACTTTGGCAAGGAAAGTGCCGCCGGGGCTTAGGATTTCGATGGCAAATTCCAACGCCGTTTCACACAGCCCCATGATGCGCAGGTGATCGGTCGACGTATGGCCCATGGCTTTGGCCGCCATATCGCTCATGACCACATCGGCCTTGCCACCCAAGGCGGCTTTGATATTGCTGGGCGCATCATCGTCCATAAAGTCTTGCAACAAGAACGTCACATCCGGCAAAGGTTCCATTTCGTTAATGTCCAAGGCCACAATCTTGCCTTTTCGAGCCTGTTTGCCTTTGAGCACGGTACGGGCCGCGACTTGCGACCATCCCCCCGGCGTTGCCCCCAAATCCACGACCCGTGAACCTGATTTTAAGACATGAAACTTGTCATCAAGTTCAACCAGCTTAAAGGCTGCTCGCGAACGATAACCTTGTCGTCCAGCCTCAATGACGTAAGGGTCATTGAGTTGACGTTCCAGCCACAACTTGGACGAAATCTTGCGCCCACGAGCGGTTTTAACCTTGGTATGTTTCATACGAACGGTGGGGCCGTGGCCCATTCGTTCTGCGCGTGTTTTATAACCGCGAGGAGGTTTGGTCATGTGTGACAACCCGATCCTTCATGGGGTGAACGTTGAATATGAATGCCGTCCATTGCCATCAAAGACAACAAAATGCCTTCCCGGATGCCCCGATCTGCAACAACCAAAGAGCCCACCGGCCAACGTTTGCATATGGCTTCAAGGACAGCACAGCCAGACATGATCAAATCGCTTCGTTTGGGGCCAATGCAAGGGTTTTGCATACGTTGCGATGAGCTCAATGTGCTCAAATGCTGAATGATAGCTTGAATATGGTCGAACCGTAAATCTAGCCCATCGATGCAGGACCGATCATAGCGTGAAAGATTTAAGTGCAGGGCGCCCAAAGTGGTCACGGTGCCCGATGTGCCCAACATTTGCACCGATCCATTGGTCACCGCTTGAGCAATGCCGTTGCGGTGATCAAAATCGCGGAGACCCTGATCAATCAAAGTCACGATTTCCCCGTAAGATTCTCCATAACCGGTGCCCCCCTGAAAGCTTTCGGTGAGCGTCACAACGCCATGGGGCAGGGATATTACATCCAGGGTTTTGGGGGCTAGGGGATTGGACGTATCGATCCACAAAACTTCCGTGCTGCCGCCACCGATATCGAACACCAAAGCATTGGGACGGTCTTTGTTTAACAAAGGAGAACACCCCGCTAGAGTTAAATTGGCTTCTTCTTCAGCCGAAATGGTTTCTAAGTCTAATTCGGCTTCAATTTTGACCCGTTTCAGAAAGCTCGGACCATTTTCCGCCCGCCGACAAGCTTCCGTTGCTATGGACCGAACGCGTTTGGCCCCGATTGATTTTATTTTGGCATTACAAACCTTGAGGGCGTTCAGCGTGCGTTTGATGGCGGCTTCGCTGAGCCGACCTTCGGCGGCGATTCCCTCGCCCAAGCGAACAATCCGGGAAAAGCTATCCACCACACGAAATCCATCCCCATACGGCCTTGCAACAAGCATACGACAGTTGTTGGTGCCAAGGTCAATGGCAGCATAAGCATGTGGGTGAGGGGCGTGTGGGGGCTCGGCAGTCTTTGCAGTTTGGTCCATAATTTTCCCTGTTACGATCAAGGTCTCGCTTAACAGCACCATAGAACAAACCTTTAAGAAAGGAAATCAGATATATGCACAGGTCTGTTTCATTTTCTTACATCTTTCGTTAGGGTCAGTTGATCCCACAACAAGGTGTGCCATTTATGTCTACAGATAATTCCCCCGCTACATTTTCAATGTCATCCTCAATCGGGGCAAAGGACTTTGATGTTGATCAAGCGTTTGAAGACGCCCAAGCTTTTCTGGCGGTCTCTGAATTTGCGAAAGCCGAGGCACTTTGTCATAAAATCATTTCAAAAGATGCCCAGCATTCAAGGGCCTGGCATGTGCTTGGTTTTTTGGCCTTGCAACAAGGCCAATCCAAACGCGCCCGCGAATTGTTGGAAAAGAGCATTGATTTGGGTAATGATAATCCTTTGATGTTTATGCATTTGGGCATTTCCCGAAGCGTAACAAACGATCATGAGGGTGCCGTTGATGCTTTGAACACGGCCATTGAAAAGCTGCCGGAACTGGCTCCGGCGCATTTTAATTTAGGTCTGTCGTTGAAAAAAACCGAAGACCTTCAAGGGGCCGCAGCGGCTTTTCGGGCAACCTTAAAGCTTACCCCAGATCAGGTTGATGCCTGGGTCGAATTGGGAACGGTTGTGTTGGAAATGGCCCAGTCCAAGGCCTCTGACGATATGGAAGGTGCCCTTCAAGCCTTTGACAAAGCCTTGGCGTTGGACGCCGAACATATTGGCGCGCTCAATCAAAAATCACTCGCGTTGCAATACTTAAACCGTATGCCCGAGGCCGAAGCCTTGATGCGAAAAGCCGTCGAATTGGCACCCGAACGGCCTGAGCTCTGTCTCAATCTAGGGGATTGTTTGTTGTTCACGGATGGAGAAGGGGCCATTGAGGCTTACCGCAAAGCCCTTGCCCAAGACCCGGCCTTTCCGGGCGCAAAAACCCGTTTGGCACTCGCCTTGGAACGCATGAAACACACGGACGAGGCCAGCGCCTTGGCCACTCAAATTCTGGACCGTGACCCACAAGATTTTCAAGCCCGACTGGCTTTGGTGCGCTGTGAACTGCGCCGCGAAAATTTAGATTGGGCACAAGCCCACATCGATTCGGTGGATATGAAAGCCTTAAATCCTAAGGATTTCGTCAACGCACAAAAGCTTAAATCATTAATCTTAAATGGAAAAGGCAATTTCGCCGGAGCTTTTAAGGCGGCTCAACTTGGCAACCAGCGCCAATTGGATACATTGCCTCCGCATGCCAAAACCAGCCAAGACATGTATGACCGTCTGCAAACGTACCAAACCGCTTTTACGGCCGAACGGGTGAGCGAATGGTCAACGCCCGGTCATTCAGCCTATGCGGATCCCGTCTTTTTTGTCGGTTTTCCGCGCTCAGGCACCACGCTCATGGAACAAATCCTCAAGGTGCATCCCAACCTTGTTGCCGGTGGGGAAAATGATTGGCTTAAATCAACACTTGAAGTCCGGTTGCCCAATTACCCAGAAGGTCTCGATGATTTAACGGATGCAAAAGTTGAAGAAATACGTGCAACCTATTGGAAAAATGTTGAAAATAGGATTGGTGATCGTGCGAATGGAAAGCGTCTCATTGATAAAATGCCCTTGAACATACTTTATTTGGGCTTCATCCGCCGCATCTTTCCCCAAGCCAAAATACTGGTGGCCATTCGCGATCCTCGCGATTGTGTGCTCAGTGCCTTTATGCAGAATTTTCAACGCTCAACCTATATGGATGAATTCCTCACTTTAGAAAGTGCCGCACGTTTTTATGAAACGGTGACCAACATCTGGTTACAAGGCAAAGACAAGCTAGGCTTGGATGTTTTTGAATATCGCTATGAAGACCTGGTCACCAATACACGTTCAATGATGGAAGACATCTTGTCCTTTCTCGGCGAGCCTTTCGATGATGCGGTTTGCAGCCACCATACTCATATGGATGCGAATGAAACCATCGCGACACCAAGCGCGTTGGACGTTTCGCAAGCCATCTTTACACGTTCCCGCAACCGTTGGACCGATTACAAGACTGAATTGTCTCCGGTTACAGGCATTTTAAGCAAAAGCATCAATGCCTTAGGCTACCCCGTTTCATGACAACATCAACCAGGGACCTGGTTTGCGATTTTGTGGGCGGAGCCGTAGGCCACCGCTTTCGATTTGGCGGAGGACGCGGGCAAGCCTTGCCCAAAGCCGTGGGCATGAAAAACGGTATCACGCCGACCATTGTGGATGCCACCGCAGGCCTTGGCGGTGATGCATTCTTGTTGGCTTCGCTCGGCGCCGAGGTGACCTTAATCGAACGTTCACCCCATATGCACAAATTGCTTGAAGACGGTTTAAAGCGGGCTCTTGATGAAAATGGCGACATTGCAGACGTGATCAAACGTATGACTTTAATAAAAGGCGATGCCATTGACCTGTTGCCAGACCTTAAGCCACAAGTTGTTCTCGTCGACCCCATGCATCCCCCGCGTAAAAAATCGGCCCTGGTAAAAAGTGAAATGCGCCAGATTCGTGACGTCGTCGGAGAAGATCCAGATTCCACTCAATTGATGTTGGCGGCTTTAAAATCGGCTCAAAACCGCGTGGTTCTTAAATGGCCACGGCGCGCAGATCCGTTAAAAGGTCTTCCGGCGTATTCACATCAAATACTGGGCAAATCTACCCGGTATGACGTATTTATGATCCCCCCTAGCGATTCCTGAAAACAGGCTTATATATAAACTGGTTATAACAATACACAGGTGCATAGATGCCCGATGCGAAAAGTCTGCCCGAGCCTGAGATCATTCCTCCTGGGGCGTCTTCCCAACATTCTCACCAAAATCCTCACCAAAATTCAGATCAAAATTCTCACCAAAATTCAAAAAAATCAGCCCGTGCAAACTTTGAAGATTTTTCTGCTGAATTAAACAAGATCTCAAAAAACAAAATGACGATGCCGCGCGCGACATATGCTTTGTACGCCATTGCCGTTGTCACGGGTGTGCCGATGTTGATTGGCTTGATTATGGCCTATTTAGCCAAAAGTGATGTCCCGGCGTGGTTGGAAACACATTATAGTTTCCTCATTCGCACGTTTTGGTACGGCATGGTTTTGATCCTGATTGGTTTTTTAACCTTTATGTTGGGTGTCGGTATGTTTATTTTAGGCTTAATGCCCATATGGTATGTGGTTCGTATTGTTCGGGGGTGGATGTTGTTGGAAAATCAACAGCCCATTCCAAATCCGAAAAGTTGGCTTTTTAGCTAAATTTAAGACTTATAATTCTGAAGAAGCTATTTTTTCTTTCCTGAATATGCTCATTTAGATCAAAGAAAGGGCACGGAATAATCTGTGCCGGGGGAGTGCGATAAGTTCATGACTGCTGCTGCGGCCAGCGCCGCTGATTTCCAAATGTGGGTGTCATTTGCCATCATCATTGGGGCCTTTACGCTATATGCGCTTGAAAAGGTTGCCATTGAGGTGACGTCTTTGGGCGTTCTTTGCGCGTTGATGATGTTCTTTTATTTTTTCCCCGTTGTCGATGATAACGGGGGCAATATCTTGTCCGCAGAAACGTTGTTGTCCGGGTTTTCCAAACCTGCCCTGATCACGGTTCTGGCTTTGTTGGTGATTGGACAGGGCATGGTCCGCACGGGTGTTCTCGACACTGCGGCCCGTTTTATTCTCAGCAGTTGTGGCCCGCGTTCCTGGGTGTCTATTCTTGCCGTTTTAGTCACCGTAATGGTGGTGAGTGGATTTTTGAACAATATTCCCGTGGTTGTGATTTTTATTCCAATCATGCAAGCCTTGGCCGAACGCTTTGATTTACCGCCTTCTAAATTGATGATGCCGTTAAGCTTTGCCGCTATTTTGGGCGGCATGACCACATTGATTGGTTCCGGTTCAAACTTGTTGGTGAATTCAGCCTTGATTGGCATGCATGTTGAACCGTTCAGATTTTTTGACTTTGCGATTCCCGGCCTGGTGTTGGCCTCAGCGGGCTTGGTTTATTTATTGGTGGTTGCCCCTCTGATTTTGCCAAAGCGCGAAGGCATGGCCGAAACCTTGGCGGGGGTAAATCCTGATGGCAAACAATATATTGCCCAAGTCACGGTCGGCGAAAAGTCGCACCTGATTGGTAAAAAGTCCGTCGGCGGCATTTTCCCTGCTTTGGGACAAATGACCTTGCGCATGGTGCAACGCGGAGAAGAAGCGCTTTTGCCGCCATTTGAAGACTTTGAGGCTCAGATCGGAGATGTTTTTGTGGTTGCCGCAACCCGCAAAGAAATCGCCCGCGCGCTTTCAAAAGATGCTGCCGGGCTGTATCCCGACATGGATACGAAAAGCGTGAAGGCTCAAGCTTCGAAAGCAACAGAAGGGGCTACAACCACAGAAGAAGCCGAAGAAGAAGGCATGCCGTGGCACGGTGGCGAGCGGGTCATGGCCGAAGCTATGATTCCCCCCGCATCGCGCATCATTGGGCAAACCCTGACTTTGGCTGGCTTTCGCTTTAAGACCCGGTGTATCGTGCTGGGCGTGCAACGGCGCTCGCGTATGATGCGGGCTCGTTTAACCGACATTCGGTTACAAGCCGGAGACGTGTTGTTGGTTCAAGGGTCACCCCAAGACGTGCAAGCCTTGCGCGGCAACCAAGATATTTTGCTGATTGAATGGTCCGCAGCCGAATTGCCCGCGCACCATCATGCCAAACCTGCGGCTTTGGTCTTGTTAAGCGTGGTTTTGGCCTCAGCCACAGGGTTTATGCCCATTGTCATCGCAGGCCTAACAGGTGCGGCGGCTATGGTGGGGTGGGAAGTGCTCAACATCCGCCAAGCGTTTCGTGCCATCGACACCAAAGTTCTCACGATGATTCCCGCCGCCCTTGCCATGGGGGCCGCAATGCATGCCACCGGGGGCGCACATTTCATTGCCGGCACCGTGATGGGGTTATTTGATGGGGCAGGGCCCTGGGCGGTGTTGTCGATGTTTTTCATCACGTTGGTGGTGCTCACCAACGTCATCAGTTCTCAAGCCATGGCGGTCTTGTTCACGCCGATTGCTGTGGATTTGGCGGTCAGCATGAACGCGCCGGTCGAAGCTTTTGCGTGGCCGTGGTGTTTGCCGCCAACTGTTCATTTGCCTCGCCCATTGGGTATCAAACCAACCTGTTGGTGATGGCGCCGGGGCACTACAGGTTTTCTGATTTTGCGCGCGCGGGTATCCCCCTTATCTTTATCATTTGGGGTGTCTTTAGCTTGTTTGTACCGTGGTATTACGGGTTTTAAGGACCAGAACAAAAATTAAGTAATTGAATCGATATGTTCATCGGTTAAATTTCCCGGCACAATGGTCACGGGAACCTGAAGCTTGCCCGCTGCATTTTCCACCATATATTTCACCAATGGTCCGGGACCGTCCTTGCCCGAGGCTGCCCCAAGCACCAGCAAGGAAATTGTATCTTCCTCGTTGATCAATTCGATCAATTCCGTCGCGGTATTGCCTTGGCGGACAAAAAACATGGGTAATTTTCCGGTCAGCTCAACAACATCCTTCGCCGCAGCATCCAAAAGTGTTTCAGCATCTTCGCGGGCTTCTTCTTGCATCAATTCGCCAACGCCAAGCCAGTGTTGAAACTCGGCAGGAGGGATGACATAGGCCAAGGCGACACGCCCTCCGACGCGCTTTGCCCGTTTACAAGAAAAACGCAGGGCTCGGCTTAATTCGGGGCTGTTGTCGACCACACAGAGGAAAATAAATTCTTTGTTGGTCACTGAGGTTGAGTTTTCCGTCATGTTATTGACCTTCCGTCTTGAAAACAACATTGGCGACCCAGCCTGAAATTACGGCGATAACAATGGCCAAAAGACCATAAAGCATGGCATGTTCGTGCGCGAAATTAAAGACTTTGGCTTCGAAACCAACTTTGTGCACTTGAAGGTGGGTCGTTTTTCTGGACTCTATTTTCTTGTCTACTACCAAGAATGTATCGACGGTGTAATCCCCAACAGAAACATTAGATGGGAACCATAAATTGGTGCGAAACAACTGTCTCCCGACCCGTTTGACAATTCCGGTTTCTTTTGTATAGAGGCTTTTGGCCTTCATGTTTCTAATCAAACCGTCCGTGAAATCTTGAACGATTTTCGCCGTTGCGCCTTTTGGTTTTTTGATGGTGTTTAATCCTAAGTTATGTGTGCCAATGCGTTCCGTTTTCAAGTCTTTGGCGGACAACAGTTCAGAAATCGGTTGTGTCGCGGCCAGCGCATAATAAGACGGAGCATCGGCAAAGACGACTTCATCGGTATTGGCCCAAACGCCCATAATTTTTTGTTTCAAACGCACCGAGGTGTCTTTGGTTGGGCCCCGGACGACGATAATGACGTCACCTTGTAAGTCCTTTGCACCGAAAATAAGCAGTTCCGAACCTTTAAACGACACATTCAGCTGCACATCCGGACGTGAAAGGTCCACGTCTAAATCATCGCTATGGGCGCTTGACGTTGTGAAGATAAAAATCACGATAAGAGAACAGAAAATACGCATGGTGCTCAATGTCCTCCTGTTGGGCCCAGAACATAAATGTCGTCTGGGGTAAGCGTAAGGTCCAGGGCGATTTTAATGCAGACACTGATGACCATAATGGCCAATAAAATGCGCACTTGTTCCCCTTTGAGTTTGGCGCCGGCCTTGGCTCCAAATTGAGCCCCAACGACCGCGCCAATCAACAACAATACGGCCAAGACCACGTCAACAGAAAAGTTGTTAACCGATTGCAAAAACGTCACATTAGCGGTGACAAAGATAATTTGAAACAACGAAGTTCCAACCATCACACTGGTCGGCATGCCGAGGATATAAATCATGGCGGGCACCATCACAAATCCACCGCCCACGCCCATAATAGCAGATAAAACGCCAACTACGAATCCGATGACAATCGGCAATATGGCGGAAATGTAGAGCTTTGAATGGCGAAAGCGCATTTTAAACGGCAAGGCATGAAGGAAATTATGATGTTTGCGTTTGATCGGGCCTTTTTTCAACGCCCGCATGGATTTAAGGCTTTCGATCAGCATCAACAAACCAATGGTTCCAAGGAAAAGCACATAAGAGAGCTGAATCACAAGATCGACCTGTCCCAGGGTCTTTAAATACGTGAACAACCACACCCCTAAGGTTGACCCCACAACGCCGCCAATCAACAGCATATAGCCCATTTTTAGGTCAACATTGCCCCGTTTCCAGTGCGCTAACACGCCTGATATAGAAGACGCGACGATTTGGTTGGCTCCGGTGCTGACCGCAATCGCCGGGGGAATGCCAATGAAAATCAAAAGGGGGGTCATCAAAAAACCACCGCCTACCCCAAACAACCCAGACAGAAAGCCCACGCCACCGCCCATGCCTAAGATGAGGAAAATATTGACCGAAATTTCGGCTATGGGAAGATAAATCTGCATTTCATCGCCTCAAATAAACCCAGTAAACACGTTAATCCCCAATGCCGCAAAAGTCGATACCAGAAGATTAACACTTTGAACTTTCTGTCCACTTTTTGCCAAAATCGTAATTCACTTGCAATTCCTTGTTATTATAAGAATAATAATCAAAATATTTGCATGGGTAAGGACAAAAAAAAGTGATCTTCAATGACGTCTGATTCTAAGCTGAAAAACGCCACAGATTTGTTAGATATTTCTTCTAAGACCTATCAAAAACTGTTTGCCTTTTCCCAGGCTATGATTTGTGTTTTGGATGCAGATGGTACTGTTGTCCTGGCCAATGATGCCAGCTGGAAAATGTTAAGGTACAATAGCGTCGAAGATATTGTAAATAAACCGTGCATCGTATGGTCCACCCGGATTATCAGGGGGTTATCGAATGCGGGTTTGATATTCTGACGGCTGAAACCAATGTAATTCCTTTGAAGTTTGTGTCTTGCAAGGGGGATATCATTGATGTTGAAGTGATGTTTTCTCCCCTTGGAGATGATCAATATATGCTTGAAGCCCGAGACATTACGGAACGCAAACGAACGGCTGAAGACCTTAAAGATCGCGAACAACGCCTAAGAGGTATTCTTGACACGGTGGCCGATTCGATCATCACCATCAATGATCGCGGTGAGATTTTATCGTTTAACAAAGCTGCCGTCGAAATTTTTGGGTATTCAATTCGCGAAGTTTTGAACCAGAATATTTCGATCTTAATTCCGGAACCCCATGCTTCAAATCACGACCAATATCTAAAGAATTATCACGCCACAGGCAAAAAAAATGTGATCGATATGGTCAACCGAGAAGAAGTCGGTTTGCGCAAGGATGGTTCTGAGTTTCCAATGGAATTGGCTGTTACAGAATTGCGGCACGGATCTAAACGGTTTTACACCGGAATTGTTCGCGACATTACAAAACGTAAAGAATCAGAAGAAGCCTTGCACCGGGCCCATGATGAGCTGGAAATGCGTGTTGAAGAACGCACCCGGGAATTAACCCAGGAAATTTTGGAACGTCACCGAGCAGAAGATGGTTTGCGCTTGTCTGGTGAGGTCATTGAAAGCCTTGCGGAAGGTGTTGCCATCATCAACCAAGATTTTCTGATCACGTCAATTAACCCGGCGTATTCGGACATTTCTGGCTATTCCACCAAAGATTTGCTGGGCAACAAGCCGATAAAACATGCCGCGTTATCTGAAGACGGCGGGTTGTTCAAGGAAATGTGGCAAGGCTTAGAAACCCGTGGAAGTTGGGAAGGTGAGTTTTGGAACGTGAGCAAGACCGGTGAAAAGTATGCGGAACGTCTTTCCGTGACAACCATCACCAGCCCGGACGATGATGTTCGCCAGTTTGCGGCAATTATTTCCGATATCACCAAACGCAAACAAGACGAAGAACGTATTTTATTCCAAGCCAATTATGACAACCTGACACTGCTGCCCAACCGCACCTTGTTTCATGATCGCTTGGACCAAGGTATTTTGAACATGAAGCGGGCGAAAAAAAGCTTGGGTCTTTTGTTCATCGATCTGGATGGTTTTA
>JAESSV010000047.1 GCA_016763895.1 Magnetovibrio sp.
TCAACTGGTATCTTTGGAACTGGGCCTTGGCACCAAAGACATCGGAGAACTGGGGTTCCAGCCCTTAATAGATCAAGCCAGCTCTGCGATTATGGACGTGGCCGACATGGCCGGCATCATTGATCAGCTGGATTTGGTGATTTGTGTCGATTCGGTCGCCGCCCATGTTGCCGGAGCCATGGGCAAGCCCGTGTGGATGTTAACGCGCCCCGGAGCCCATTGGGGTTGGCTGCAAGGCCGTGACGACAGCCCATGGTATGCCAGCATGAGCTTGTTCCGCAAAGGCCCCGCCGAGGATTGGACAGACGTTGCCAGTTCCGTGCGTCAAGCCTTGGTGCATATCTTAAAAGGGACGGCCTAATATGACTGACCAACCTGACCAAACGGCTCCTGTTGACGACGGCGAAGGTGTCGCAAAACCAAAGCGCAAAGCCGGTTTCTTTACGCGCTTGTTTGGCAAGGCCTTGACGGGGAATGAACTGGACGTTGCGATTGCGCCATTCCTAGACGCTGCGGGTGTAGATCGCGCCCGCGAATTGGCGGAAGTCTTTAAAAGCTGCGAAGGTATCGAAGTGCGCCCGCTTCGAGATCCGCCGCTGCTCAATCCAGACGTTGATCGTGACGAAATGCTGCCTTCGGCCTGTGCCCAAGCCATGGGCTGGGTCAGCTCAACGAAAGCAGACGTTGTCATATGGGGCGACATCCCCCAACCGGGCACCACGTTCTTTATTCATTTCGCATCGCCCCCGCCCACCGATAAGGATGCCGCCGGGACCATTTCACCGTTTCAAGCGCTCAATTTGCCCGTGGGTTTTGATGTCGAAGAAATTGGCGGCCTGCTTTTGGCTTCGGCCTTGGCGGCCATGACGCTGACGGCGCCGGGCAAAGTGCAAACCTGTCAGACCCTCATTGCCAGCACTTTGGAACGCGCCGCCCAAGACATAACCCGCATCCCCAGCGATTTCACCACACGGGAACTGGCTTCGGTTCATGCGGCCTTCGCCAACGCGCTTTCCACGTTTGCCCATCTTTTCCCCGGGGGGGAAGTCTATCACCGGGCGGCGGATGCCTACCAAGAATCCCTGCAAGGCACCGTGCGCAGCGAAAACCCGGTCAACTGGGCTTATCTGCAACGGAATCTAGGAGCGGCGTTACAGGCTTTGAGTGAACGCTCAGATCATGTCGAAACCTTGAACAAAGCCGCCGAGGCCTACGAACAGGCCCTTGAGGTCTTTAGCAAAGAACTGACCCCTTTTCCTTGGGCCACCACGCAAAACCGGTTGGGGGAAATCCTGTATCGGTTGGACATTAAAAGCGGCAAGACCGATGGTTTGAAAAAATCGCTGAGGCTCTATCAGTCTGCGTTGAAGGTCTTAAGTTTACAATCCACGCCGTTGTTGTGGTCCGACACCTTGAACAATCTTGGTCAAGCGGCCCAAATTTTGGGGCGTCAAATTGATAATGTTGAAGTCACAGAACGGGCGGTTGATGCGTGTCAGCAAGCTTTGAAAGCGCGCACCCGTGAAGCTCACCCAGCCTTGTGGGCGGCGACCCAAAACAACATGGGCAGCGCTCTGTTTCTGTTGGGCCGTATGACCGGCGATGAGGCAAATTATGTTCAGGCCTTAGAAGCTTTCATGGGGGCCCGTGCGGTTTACGAAAGCATGGGGCTTAACCGCATGGTTAAATTAACGGATAAAAATATTCAGCACGCCCAAGCTCGTTTGCCAGAAAAAGTCAGCCGACCGCAAGCCAATGATCCCAGCATGTGGTGGCTTGCCGAAGACGATGATGTCGTCGACCCTGAACAGGATTAAATGTTTTAGATTTCGCGGCTGGCGAAATGAGATATAGCGCTTGCGGCGGCAATAAAAGTGACCGTCGCAATGATTTGCCACAACAACAAAAGGACCGTTGCATCGGGTTCATGAAACAAACGCAAGCCAACGGCGCCCAAGGCTGTGGCCGCTAAGGTGCCCATAGCAACGGTCAAGGTTGGGTTGGTGATCGCCCCACGATTGACCAATGCCGCAATACCCAGCGCCGGCGCAAAGCCCATAATGGCCACCGCAGGATAACAAATCCAATGGGGGGCAAAAGAAAAAGAATCAGGGCCAATTTTTTCAAACAAACGCCAACAGCTTTCCCCAATCAAGGAAAGCCACACCAAAAAAGGCACAATGGGCAACACCCATACTTTTTGGCTTCGCCCGGGTTGCGCGCTCGACAATGCCGCATACCCAGCACACAGAGCCGTGACCAAAATCGAAAAGAGTTCCGCCAAGGCGCGTGGATCTTGTAAACGTTGTCGCGCGAGCTCAAGGTCGGCACCGTCCATCAAAAGCCCCGCGATCAAGGAAAGCGGCAAGGCCACAAGCACCCATGTGATCAGCCGTTTCCCGGGGGGCGGCAAACGATGGACAGGTTTCAAATTTGCCGACAATTGAGCAATCAAGTCCACCGTTGAGGTCTCATTTTGTAAGACTTGGTCTTGCAAGACTTTGCTTTGTAAGGATTCGCCTTGTAAGACTTGGTTTTGAGGTGCGTTGTCCATTTTCTCACTCATTCTTGTTACGGCCTATTTATGGCTTGCCTTCTTCGGCCATTTGCGCCCGCAACGACTTTAGCCCACGGTGCATGGACACTTTAAGCGACGCTACGGTCATGCCGCTGACTTCAGCGGCTTCTTTTAGGCTCAGTTCCTTTAACTTCAACAGCTCTACAGCTTGACGCTGACCCGGTGGTAAAAGGGCCAGCGCGGCGTTCAGACGATCACGATCATCAAACGCTAAGGCTTCGTCTTCAATTGTATTCGCTGCGCCGGCCATAAAGGTCTCAGGGTATTCGCCCACAAGCACTTCTCGTTCGTTATTTCGATAAAGTTTGCGGAGGAAATCAATGGTGCGGCGTTCGGAAATGACATGTAACCATGGCGCGAATTTTAGTTTTGGGTCGTAAGTGTGGCGATTTTTATGAACAGATAAAAAAACTTCTTGAACAATATCTTCGGCGCGACCGGGATCGTTTACGCGCCGCCCGACAATCGAACGTATACGTGGCAAAATGGCCTGAAGAAGATTCGCGTAAGCAGCTTCTTCTCCATTCTGGGCCAAGCCCATCCACACCGACCATTGATCTTCTTCGTCCATTTTATGCCCATTTATTGAGAGATGCCTTTAGTGTAGCCCATTGGTGGATGGGCTCCTATAGACTAATGCTTGATTCCGCAATTTGCAAATTTATCAAAATAATCAAATGGTTGAAGCTAAAAAGGCCACCTCACACGGGAGATGGCCTTTTTTATTTGGTGGACCCTGAGCGATTCGAGCGCCCGACCTTCTGATTCGTAGTCAGATGCTCTATCCAGCTGAGCTAAGGGTCCAATGTGTTCACCAATGAGCGGTGAAAGCGGGCGGAAA
>JAESSV010000048.1 GCA_016763895.1 Magnetovibrio sp.
CAATTTGGCGGCGCGTTCCAGGATCGAAAATTAGCGGCCTACGTTCGTAAATTGGGCCTGGCTTTGGCCAAGACCTCTGAAAGGCCAGACTTGCCGTGGACGTTTACGGTGCTCAACGACACCCAAATCAATGCTTTCGCTTTGCCCGGCGGCTACATTTATGTCACCCGAGGTTTGTTGGCTTTGGCCAGCGACAAAGCCGAACTTGCGGGGGTGTTGAGCCATGAAATTGGCCACGTGACGGCGCGCCACACGGCGCAACGGTACAGTTCCACCATGGCCGCGAACATTGGGGTGAATATTTTGGGCGTGCTGAGCCAGGCTGCGGGCTTGGGCCGGATTGGCGGGGACCTGGCATCCTTGGGCGCCAGCGCCGCTTTGAAAGGTTATTCACGCGGCCAAGAATTAGAAAGCGATATGTTGGGTGCGCGGTACATGCGAAATTTAAGGTATGATTCGACCGCTCTGATCAGCTTTTTCGAAAAATTGAAAATACATCAACAAATCGAATCCTTAAAAGCCGGCAAAGATGCAAATTCCGCAGACAGCATTGGTATTTTTGCCACCCACCCCCGCACCGCAGATCGTATTACCCAAGCTATTGAAATGGCCGGCGAAAACGCCAACGACAATTCGCGCCGCGATGCCGATGAATATCTCAACCAGATTAACGGATTGGTTTTTGGTGACGATGATCGCGAAGGCTTGGTGCGAGGCCGGGTGTTTATCCATCCCAGCTTAGGCATTCGGTTTAAAGTGCCCGAAGGCTTTACCCTTAAAAACAACCCAGGTTCCGTGGTTGCAACCCACGAAAATGGCACCAAAATTACCTTTGCCGCCGCTGCCGCCAAGGATGTTCGCGAAGCCGGTGGCTTGGAAAAGTATTTGATCGATAAAAGGAGCAACGGCTATTCCATGGGCGAAGTCGAATGGTTAGACATCAATGGCATGAAGGCGGTCACGGCGGAAGCTAAGGTGTGGAGTGGTTTATCCAACACCACCGTGCGCCGGGTTGTGGTGGAACGCGATCGCAACACATATTGGCGTTTCCAATTTGAAATTCCGTCCGGCGACAGCGAAAAAATGCAAGAGTCTTTGCGCCGCACCACATATTCTTTGCGTCCCCCAACCCGCGCGGAAAAAGCTGAGGCTAAGTCTTGGCGGGTGCGCGTTGTGCGGGTCAGCCCCGGTGTGACCTATGACGATATGGTGCAGGCCATGGCGGTTCCCAAATTCAAAGAAAAATGGTTCCAGGCGCTGAACAATCTTAACCCAGGTGACCCCTTACCCTTGGGCAAACGGATCAAATTGATTAAATAGCTTTAGCGCGGGAAGTTTTTCAAACAACACCGTCCCGATGGATTGCGGATTTCGCAAGCGCACTGACGTTGTTTGGTCTGAGCAAGGACAAACGCTTTGATGGCAGGGTCTTTTTTGACATCCGCACGGGTTACCCCAAAGCAATAACACAACACGGCCGCAGCGGAGGCGTCCTTCACCCCAATGGGGGTCCGCACTTGGGCTTGATGAGCCGTCCAACCGGTATCGGAAAAATAGACCACGTCGCAATTGGGATCTTCACAAAAGAAGTATTGCTGTGGGGTGGGGTCTAAAGTCCAAGGCTGTTTGATGTGTTGTTTTACGGTCTTTAAGGAAACGCCTTTGCAAGACCCACCATGCTTTGGGCACGGCATTTTTTCAGCGGGAGACGTGGAACAGCACTCACCCATATTTTTTCTTTCGCCAAAGGGACAGGCCATAAACCGCCACGCCCATAAAAATAGCCAGGGCAGGCAACAAAACATAATCCAGCCAGCCGAGCCACGCCGACAGGCCAACGCCGCCCAACACAATCACCAAAAACGGTGTAAAACAACACACCGCTAAAACGCCGCTGCCAATAAGCCCCGTTTTTAAAACAGTTCGATCTTCCATGCCTAAAATGCTCTCTTTCCCGAGCCGTGCTTCCCAGCTCTCTTTATTTGGATCTCTATACTCAGTATGAGACCTCTAGGGGCTAGAGGTTCAAGCGTTTATTTTAGAGTCTGACGCTAAAATTTTCAGGGCTTTTTCATGCAATGCCGCATCCCCGGCCGCCAACACTCGACCTTCACTTTTCAAGGTCAGAGCTTGTCCATGCCAATCGGTCATAATGCCCCCGGCACCTTGCACAACCGGAGCCAAAGCACAAAAATCATAGGTGCCGAGGCTGGCTTCGCACACCAAATCCACATGCCCCGAAGACAACAGCCCGTAAGCGTAACAATCGCCGCCAAATACGGTGCGCCATACTTGGGCGCGCAACCGCAAAAAAGCCGCCTCATTGTCACCTTCAAACATATCCGGCGTGGTGGCGTATAACCAAGACGTGCCCAGATCGTCACAGTCGCGTGTCGAAATCGGGCTTCCGTTTAACGTGGTGGTCGAACCCTTGGCCCCGATCCAGCGTTCATCCACGGCGGGGGCATCAATAATACCAACGATGGGGATTTGGTTGTGACACAACGCAATCAAGGTGCCGAAAAGCGGCTTTCCGGTGACAAACGAATTGGTGCCATCAATGGGGTCTAGGACCCAAACGTATTCGGCGTCTGTTTTTTCGCTGCCAAATTCTTCGCCTAAAATACCGTGATCGGGAAAAGTTGTATTGATCAACTTCCGCATGGCCAGCTCTGACGCGCGATCGGCTTCGGTCACCGGAGATTGGTCAGGCTTGACGTCGGCTTTGATCCCCGTGCGAAAACGCGGCATAACTTCGCCGCGCGCCGTATCGGCAAGCTGAACAGCCAAGCCAACAAAGGTCTGAATATCATCGGTCATGTGCGTTTTAGTCCTTTAAGGTCTTTAAATAAGCAATAATGTTGAGCCGAGCTTTTTCGATTCTGATGCCGCTGAAGGTCATCTTGGTGTCTTTGATCATGGCGCGTGGCCCCGCGATGAACGTGCTGATTTCGGCTTCGGTCCACACCCCACCCAACAAGTGAAGTTGTCTGGAATATCGAAACCCTTCAGACGATCCTTTGGGTCTGTTTACAATGCCCCAAAGATTTGGTCCGGTGCGATTAGGCGCGCCCTTGTCAGACGTATGACAGCCCAGACACCTGCGCTTAAACAAGCCATAACCAGCGGTCACGGGGTCTTGGCCAACAATCTCAGCCTTCTTGATTTTATTTTTGGTCTTTTCCTTAACTTTGACAATTTCTTGTTGCACCACGCCAGCCCGCTCGGCCTGTTTTATGCTGTTGTTCATGTTGTCGAGCACAATAAAAAGGGCCGAAAAGATGCCCAGAAAGAGCACAATAACAATAGATTTTTTAAGCATGGCAAGTCTTTCAGGTTATGACGTTTGGACTTTTGCGACTGTACACGAAAACCGCTTCATTTCGCAACGGGGCGCGCGGAAATAAGCTTTTTTCTTGCAACGTGGCTCTTGAAACGTGGGCCTGTCTGTGGTCTCAATGGTCCTTGTTTTGGCTTTAAGGTTTACATGATAAATGTCTGAAAATACGCAGCCCCCC
>JAESSV010000049.1 GCA_016763895.1 Magnetovibrio sp.
AAACTGATTGCCCGGCTGGATGACCGTTTGTTGATGGGCCACGTTCAGGCTCAACGTTTTTTGCATCCGACAAAATACCGTTCAAAATACAAAGAATTGAAAACATGGCTGGGCGCCTACAGCGACCATCATAATGCGGCTCAATTGTATAAGTTGGCTTTGCGCCGTCGTCCGTCAAATTGGAAATATCCAACCAAGCCTCAATATGGTCGGGCTTTGTATAAGGCTTCTGTGAATGGCAAAGTTCTGGAAAAGCCAAAACGCAAACGTTTGAGCCGCAATCAACGGCGTCGCGTTTACCGTATGAAAATCGCCATCAAGACCCATTTGCGCAAAGGCCACACCTTGGCGGTCAAACGCATGTTGGCCACGGCAGAAGCCAAAAAGCTGTTTGATGCCTATAACATGGATTGGGCAAAGGCGCGCTTGGCAAAAGGTTATTTCATGGCGGGCCGCGATGAATGGGCCGTGAAATGGGCTGAAGAAGCCGCAAATCGTTCTGGAAAATTCCTGTCGAGTGCCCATTGGACTGCTGCCATGGCGCATTGGCGCTTGGGCCATACTGAACAAGCCGCCGTGCATTTTGAAAAAGCCGCTCAATTTGACAATTCGGCATGGACCAGTGCCGCCAGTTCATTTTGGGCCGCGCGCGCACACTTGATTTCACGCCACCCGGCCAAGGTTACGCCTTTGTTGGAAGCCGCCGCCAGCTATCCCCGGACCTTTTATGGCATGTTGGCCAATAAAATCCTGGGCCGCGACGAAGTCTTTGATTGGACCATGCCGTCCATGCAAGGCAAAGACGTTCGGGCCTTGCAAAACCATGATGGTGGTCGCCGCGCTTTAGCCTTGTTGCAAGTGGGCCAGGATGCGCGCGCCGAAAAAGAAATGCGCCAGGTGGCAAAATTGGCCCCGGCTAAAATGGCAAAGGGCATTTTGTCCATCGCCGCCCAAGCCGGAATGGCCGAGCTGACCATTCGTTTGGACGCCATGTTGCACCCCAACG
Organism: Magnetovibrio sp.; assembly: GCA_016763895.1. Taxonomy (GTDB): domain Bacteria; phylum Pseudomonadota; class Alphaproteobacteria; order Rhodospirillales; family Magnetovibrionaceae; genus JANLGW01. The sequence continues at coordinate 1,007 of JAESSV010000049.1, forward strand.
GTGGCGGTCTTGACGGCGCCGCTTATCCTTTGCCGTCGTGGGAACCCCAAGGTGGCTTTAAGGTCGATCGGGCTTTGATTTATGCCTTGGTTCGTCAAGAATCCCGCTTTAACCCCAATGCAAAATCGGGTGCCGGTGCACGCGGTTTGATGCAATTGATGCCCGGCACGGCAAGTTTTGTTGCCCGCGACAGGACATTTCGGTGGCGCAAACGGGTGAAGTTGTTTGAACCGGAACTCAATTTAAAGCTGGGTCAGAAATACATTTCCATGTTGCTGGGCGACAAAAAAATCAACGGGGATTTGTTTTTGATGGCGGCGGCTTGGAACGGTGGGCCGGGTAACTTAAACAAATGGCGCCGCAACATTAACCACATGAACGATCCTTTGTTCTTTATCGAAAGCCTGCCCAGTCGCGAAACCCGCAGCTTTATCGAACACGTTTTGTCCAATCTGTGGATTTACCGCAATCAATTGGGTCAGCCCTCTCCGTCCTTGGACGAGGTTGCTTCGGGCGTATGGCCGGCCTACCAGTCGTTCGGTCAAGAAGCTGACACGGTGGCTTTGAATGTCACAAATTAAAGGGGATCGGCCCTTTCTTCCGATCCGCATTGCCGTGGCAACAATTTCAGATACGCGCACGTTTGAAAATGACAAATCGGGCGATACCTTGGTGGCGCGCATCCAAGACGCGAACCATATTATAGCAGATCGAAAAATCATCAAAGATGATGTCGACGTTATTGTTGAAGTGTTACAAAGCTGGATCATTGATGAAACCGTAGACGTGGTCATCACCACCGGCGGCACCGGCTTGACGGGGCGAGACGTCACGCCCGAGGCCTTCGCCAAGGTGTGTGAAAAAGAAATCCCCGGATTTGGCGAAGTGTTTCGCATGTTGAGCTATGAAAAAATCAAAACCTCAACCATCCAGTCTCGGGCCACTGCGGGCGTTGCCAACGGCACGTATCTGTTTGCGTTGCCCGGATCACCCGGCGCGTGCAAAGACGGTTGGGACGATATTTTGGTGCACCAACTCGACAGCCGTACCCGACCTTGCAACATGGTCGAATTGATGCCGCGCTTGAAAGAACACCTATAAGTCAGCCCCTGTGTCCACATCCGATAATTCTTTAATGAATGCGATTTTGGTGCCTTTGGGCAAGTTTTCTAGGGTGTCTTTTAGGGCGTGTTCGGTGGACCAGCGCACCCCTTGGAACGGATCGGTCACTGTGGGGCGGCGTTTTGCACCGATCAACCAAAAACCGCCATCGGGGCACGGGCCAAAGACAAAGTCGTTGTTTGCCAAAGCCTTGAAAGCGTCTGTAATATCTTGGGGTTGGATGTTTGGAATGTCCGATCCGATGATGACAACGGGGCCGGGGGAAAGCGTTTTCCAGGGTTTCAACATGCGATCACCCAAATTTCCACCGCCTTGGGGGATGCGGTTCCAAAACTTGGGCCATTGGCGCGGGGCCTGACACGCGTTGTCAGGGCTGACACAAAGATGCGAAACCCATCCGGGCTGGTTCAGCCTAAGGGCCGTGGAAAATAAATTCAGGCGGTGAAAATTCCAGGCTTTAACAAAACCGATATCCTTGGCAAGACGTGTTTTGACCCGCCCTATGCGCGAAGCTTTGCTCATCAAAACAAGGTGTCGGATCATTTGTACAGGCTTTCAATCCAACGGTTCGGGGCACGGGCCAGAAAAAGACCCAGGCATAAAATATTGCGGATCGGGCGCGCCCACCATCCGTCGGTGCGATATTTTTGGGCCGAGGTGACAACACAAGCCCGCAGCCTTTTGATGCGCATCGGGCCTAAACGTTGCACCAAGTCGACGTCTTCCATCAGTTTTAAATTGGCGTTATAGCCACCCACCAGGTCATAGAGCGAACGGTGTATCAACAAACCCTGGTCGCCATAAGGAAGGCTCAACGCTTTGGCGCGCCAATTGGCGATGCTGGCAACGCGGCGTGCTTTTTTAGATTGTTCATCAAAACCTAATTTGAAATATGCCGCGCGCTCAGTGTTGAAAGGGTCCGCCATAAAACGGTGAACCTCAACATCCCAGCCTTTGGGCAAAACCGTGTCCGCATGCAAAAACAACAGCCAGCCGCCTTGGGCCGCCTTGGCGCCTGTGGCCAATTGTAAACCGCGTCCGGGATCGCTTTGGATGACGGTGGCCCCGGCCGCTTGTGCCAACGTTTGTGTTTGATCGGTGGATTGTCCATCGATCACCACAACGGCTACGGCGAACTGAGCGGCTGCGGCAACACTGTCCAATGTTTTACCAAGTGACATTTCTGCATTTAGGGTGGGAATGATTACGGTGAGCATTGGCCATCTTACGTCTGAACGGGAATTAAGTTGGGTTAAAGTTGAAACAATACCGAC
>JAESSV010000050.1 GCA_016763895.1 Magnetovibrio sp.
TAGACGTGTCATATTTTTGCGTATCAAGCAGGCCAAGCCGATACGGCAAAGATAGATTTTGCAAGCGTTTGATATAAGGTGCAAGCGGTTTCAATGGCTTACCTTTGTGATAAATCATAAAGGCGATGAAATTGATGTTTTGTTCCAGCCGTTTAAGGGCCGTCCGAGGGGCGGAAACCAACCAGTCTCCGAGGCCTGTAATGGAAAGTCCCCCATCGGCACCGATGACATGGCGAAGTTTCGCCAACCATTTTGCATATTCATCCAAACGCCCGGTTGGACTGTCAAAATCAATTTGCAAGCCAGACACCTGTACGCCGCGCCGTGCCCAAGCCCGTTTGTGTTGAACGTATCGCCGCATAATTTGTGACGGCGGAACCAATTGCGATAAGCGGTAGGTTAAGATCACCGCAGCGGTCCGTCCCGCAAGAGCACGCGGCGGTGGGCCTTCATAAAAATAAGCCATCCGGCCCTGATCTGGACGAAAATGACCCTGAAGAATATAAAGTGTGTCTTGTGGGCTTTGGTCATTGAGCGCGCCCCCTGCCCAAACCCAATAGCCTTGAGCCTTGACCGTTGCCGCCCAAGCCGATGGCGGGGTGAAAATCAGCCCGCAGATCATGACAAGAAAGATCGCTTGGTCCGAAAACATCCTTTGGCTTGAGGCGGCGCGCAATTTTTCACCTGCAAAATTAAAAAGAGTGGATCACCCTAAAAAGACTTGATGGGAAGTTCCATTCGAAAACAGACCCCTTCACCGACCTTACTTCGAAAATCAATGGTTCCGCCAAGGACATCGGTGATCAGATTGTGAATGATGTGCAAGCCAAGACCCGTGCCGCCTTGTTTGCGGAGTGTCGTAAAAAAGGGCTCAAAAATGCGGCTCTTGTTCTTTTCATTGATCCCCCGACCATTATCCGAATACGACATAATAATATGTTTCGCGTTCGGTTCATGGTCAACTTTTATGGTGATTTGGCGCTCCTCAGATCGTCCCCCCTCTTTGAATCCATGAATTCTTGAATTGTTCGTAAGGCTGGTGATGATTTGGGCATAAACACGGGGTTCACTAAAAATATAAAGCTCTTCGGGACAGTCCAAATTAAACTCAATTTCTTCATTTTTTAATTCATATTGCATCGCCTGGATGGTCGTACCAATCAGTTCCCGCACGTTAAATTCCCGCACTTTTTCGCGGACTTGACCCGAAGACACTTGTTTAAAGCTGCGCACTAGGGCGGCGGCTCGAAAAAGGTTTTCAAGTGCCATACTTGAAAAATCCCCGGAATCCATGAGGAAGTCTGTCATTTCCTTTTTGCTAATTCCACCGTGTTCGATCTTGCCTTTGAAGGCCGATATCTTATCAGCGAGTTCGGAAATATTGGTCAGCGCGGTTCCGATGGGACTGTTAATTTCATGAGCGACGCCAGCGACCATGCTGCCCAATGATGCCAATTTTTCAGATCGAATGAGCTGAGCTTGAGCATATTTTTCCTGTGTTAAGTCGCGAAGAATTCCGCAATACAAGGAATGCTCATCGGTTCTCACCTTAGAAATGGCAATGCTGATGGGCACGGATTCTCCATTTTTCTTTTGACCCAAAATCTCCCGCCGAATACCGACGTCATTGGTTATTTCAGGGCCGTTACCCGTACCGACCAAATCTTCAAAGTTGTCTTGTTCGGGCGATAACATCAACATGGAAATGTTCTGCCCGGTTATTTCTTCGGAACAATAGCCAAATGTTTTTTCCGTTGCCTTATTGGCCGTCAACACCATGCCGTGGTTATCAAAGGTGATAATCATGTCCGTCGCGGTGCTAACGATTGCATTCGTTTGCGCCTCTCGACTGCGAATTTCTGCAATCAATTCGTTCAGCTTCGTTTCTGACCCGGCAAGTTCGACCACCTGCCTTTGCATTTCAGTCTTAGCAGAGTTGAGTTTCATTTCTTGTTTTTTAGCAGCCGTAATATCCGTTCGAATGGCGATATATTGGAACGGATTGCCGTCATCGTCTAAAAACGGAACGATCGTCGCATTGACCCAGAAAAATTCACCACATTTCTTCAGGTTTTTCATCTCGCCATGCCAAGTCTTGCCATTTTTTAGCGTGGTTTGAATTTCGTCATTAAATTTTTGAGAATGCTCTTTTGACACCAACAAGCTTTGTTTGTGTCCAATAAGTTCAGCGCGGGCAAAGCCGCTAATTTCGCAGAACTTGTCATTTACATAGGTTATTTTACCAGCAACACTTTCGACGCTGACAATGGCATGTTCATCAAGGGCAAATTTCTGGAGATACAGCCTAGCGGAGCCTTTTTTAACTTGCTCTTCCAGGTCATCATGCGAACTGCGAAGATCAAGTTCATTTTGTTGGCGCTGGCGTTCATAGCGCAAAATGACAATGGCAATAATGATGCTAAAAGCTATAATAAAAATGCCAATCATCACAATGATAAGGCGATATTGATCCGATTGTTGCTGTGTATCCGTTAAGATTGCCTGCTCAATTTTCTTTGCTTCTTCGATATTGCGGTTGAACACCTGATCAAATTCTTGATCTGCAACGCTGCCCACAAGGCTGGTCGATTGATTGCGCAGGCGCAGCTCGCCCAAAGCCATCAATGCATGAAGTTCATTTTCAAATTGACGAATCAATTCCCGGATTGCCTCATCTTCGACTTTTGGGATACGATTTTTCAAAAGGCTCTGATTATCATCAATGATGTCACCATCGAGCATGGCATGAATGAAAGCATGGGTATCGTCTATATGTTTCCAAACGATGTCCCTGGTCAGGGATTTATCACCTTGGATAAATTCTTCAAACCACAAGTGAAATTGGCTGACTTTAGATTGGATTTCTAAGCCACCGTGCAACAACGGCATATTACGATCCGTGATTCTGGCACTCGTAATATATAAATAGGACAAGAGTCCAATCAGCAAGGCCGGCAAAACAAGCACAGCCACACTCAGCCGCCTCACTTGTTTCTGGTAAGCTTCAAACCCATTGCTTGGGTCTATTTGTAACTCATTTGCGAGCATACAATTACCCCTCTTTGTATAGGCGCAATACGAACATTAAGAATCACACATGGGATGAGATTTAAAATAAACAAGTTTACCTTTACGTAAAGGAACCTAGCCGCACAGCAGACCATCCTCTCCTGCGTCTTTTTTCGCTTGAAACTAACCCATGCCATCCCAAAGTTCAATGTTAGCTTCATCTTTTGATAAAGTGTTCTTAAGCTCGAAGACAAGGTCGAATATTGTGCCATATAAAAGAAAACATCATCGTAATAACCTTTTTAAAATGATCATGATCATGGTTATCACA
>JAESSV010000051.1 GCA_016763895.1 Magnetovibrio sp.
AGCATAATGGTTAAGAATTTTCGCTTAGCACTCCTTTGTATCCTTACGGTTACCCTCTGCCTGGGCAAGTCGTCCTTGGCACAGTCATCAACGCCGCCAGCGGCGAAGACCTATAAAATTTACGTCGTCTTATGGCGCGGATGGGAAGAGGCGGCCCAAGGTTTTAAGGATTACCTAGAGGAAACACACACACCTTTCGAACTTATCGTACGCGATGCCAACCTAGATAAGTCAAAAATACCCGGTTTCGTTGCCGAGGCGCGGGACATGGACGTCGACTTGATCGTTACATGGGGGACGACTGTTACACGTGAAATGCTCGGCAAACATGGTCAGGTAGACCCAAGCCGACATATAACCGAACGTCCGGCTTTGTTTATGATCGTGTCCCAACCTGTTGGCTCAAATATAGTGTCCTCACTCAATGGGTCAGGTCGAAACATCACCGGCGTGGCCCATATCGTTCCCGAACAAACGCAAATCATGGTTGCCCGATCTTATATCGATATCAAACGGATCGGCATGCTTTATAATGAACGCGAAAATAATGCTGAGGTAACCATGAAAAACCTTAAGGCGCTACAAGGGCCAATGGGTTTTGAACTGATTGCCCGACCTATTCCCATCGCCAAGGATGGAAAGCCATCCCCAAAGTCCATTCCTATTTTGGTGGAAGAACTCGCCCGCACTGGCATTGACATGTTTTACATCGGTCCAGACTCTTTCATGACCGTACATGCGGATAAATACACCGAAGCCGCCGCCAAATTTGGCATCCCTGTTTTTGCGGCAAGTGAAATCCCCGTACAAGATTATGGTGCCCTCATGGGGGTGGTGAATAGGTATCGAAGCATTGGTAAGTTGGCCGCGCAAAAAGCACGTGACATTTTAATTAACGGTGCGAATCCATCTGATATGAAGATTGAACAACCCAATCGGTTTTCGATTATCATCAATATGACGGCTGCCCGTAATCTCAAATTGTATCCACCACTTCTCCTTCTCAAGGCTGCGGAATTAATACATTGATCAGAAGTCACTCTTTGAAATGAAACATCATATGCCCCAAGTGAAGGATGCGATTTCCTTCAACATTAATACCCAGCTTGCGCGTGGCATCATGGCCTTTCGCCAAGGGCAGGGTCTGACGCCATCCATGTCCGATGCCGGCACGGGAGAATTGTACCGGGCGCGGTCACAGGCTGTGATTCGGGATCGCTTGTCGGACGATCAATACACCGATTACACCCATATCCGTGATATGGCGCGGGATGCGATCTCGCTTATCCACGTTGGAACGATGGATGCGGCGGCCCAAAAATTTGCAGAGGCAAAAGCCGAGCTAACGGTGCGACAGCCCCAAACAGAAACACACCTGTTATGTCAGGCGTGGATTGATCAGGGTCTAGCTTATCTTGAAACGCGACGCGGACACTGGGGCACGGCATGTCACCGATTGAATAGTGCAATCGCAGCCGACCAACAGCTGGAAGAAGACTTTGGCTATGATATTTTCCACATTGGACGCGTGCACATTGTTCACCTCCGCGTACGTTTATTAGCCGCAGAGGGGCACTATGAAGACGCCATTGTCTTGGCTCAACAAATTGCGGCTTATGTTTTGGGCCAGTCCGATACGCTCCCCTTCGGCAACGGTTGGACTGCTGAGAAGGCACGATCCGTACCCACCGATCTTCAGCACGCCATGCTCATTCGCATATCCAGTGAAGTCGGGACGATCTTAGCGAGCGTGCCTGCGGACGTTGCCAACACCTTATTCGAAAAATTTCCAAGCTGGACCCTTTATGCCAAGCATCCGATCCTGTCTGAAATTTATGACTGGGGTCAGGTCAAGAAAGACTATCTTTCGGGTGAAGTTGAAAGCTTTCTAAGACGCGCGGCTGACGTCCTTATGCTTGGGCCACGGGAAACAAGTTTATGGTATAGCGTGGCCTTAGACTTTTGCCGCGTGTGTGCCGTACTTCGCCCAAAACAAACACGTAATTTCCTGAACGATGCGGCCGAAGCCGCGCAAAAGTGGTGTGATATCTCCGTGGCCATATGCCCGCCGCAACTGCGCTTGGCACTACAGGCTCTCGCCCCATCGCCCGCCCACACAAATGCTCAGCAAGACCTCGCGACACCTTACGTCGCTTCCCGTCCCCAACGTCAATTCCAGTTGTATTCGGTCGGCCTGCCGCGCACCGGGACATCGTCCCTCGCGAATATTTTTGCGAACTTCCGATCTGTAAATGAGTTCCAAGAAAAAGAAACAATGGAGATCGTAACGGCACATCGTTTTGGTCGAATCTCGACACAGGATTTTCATGCCTTCCTCGACAACAGAGACATTAACGGTCATCTCGAAATGGATGCCGCAAGCTTCAACCATTTTTACTTAGATTATTTGATCCATCGATATCCTCATGCCGGCTTTATATTTACGGTGCGTGACCCGTACGGCTGGACCAACTCTTACATGAAGCTATTGCTCCGGTGGAAACAGATCTTCGGTGAGACTCCACCCCAATGGACGAATGATTACGGGCGCATGATTTTCAATGATTTTCAATGGGCGACGTTCCAGTCTGAAGAGACTCTTAGCCAAAACATTCAGGCAACCGCCGAGCAGTTTATTATCCACTGGGGTGAGGCCAACCGCCGCATCCTGGGCCTTCTTCCACCTGACCGTTCGCTCATTATTAATACAGACGAGCTGTCTCATTCCCTCGGCCATATCGCCGAATTTGCGCAAATTTCGCCAAGCACATTAACGGACCGTCACCACACGAACATAGGTCCAGACCGACAGGACCTTATGGCCACGCTCAATCCAAGCTGGTTTGCGGACCGGTGTCGTGAACATGCGAGCGATGTGATTGCCATGACTGATGTGTGCGTCAACGGGAAGGTTCTGTGATGCAGTACAACGCACAGCTTCCCGTCGCCGTTTTTATTGGCCCCTCCTTGTCGCTGAAAATCGCGCAAAAAATATTGCCTGCGAATTATTACCCTCCCGTCAAAATGGGGGATATTTATCGCATTCTGGCCACCGGGGTTCAGTCGATCATTATTATTGATGGTGTCTTTCACGGCACCACCCCCGTGTGGCAACGCGAAATCCTGTCAGCACTGCAAAATGGCATTAAGGTCATCGGCACCAGCAGTATGGGGGCGTTACGTGCCGCTGAACTAGAGCCTTACGGCATGATCGGCAGTGGCCTTGTGTATGAATGGTACAAAGAAAAACGCATTGAAGGCGATGACGAAGTCAGCCTGCTGCACGGTTACGCAGAACAAGGTTATTGCGCTTTGTCGGAACCTCTCGTCAACATGCGCTACACTTTGGCCACGGCTCAGGACCGGGGCGTCATCAGCAACACGGAACGCGAATCTCTGCTCACTGCCATGAAGCTTCGGTATTTCGGTGATCGAACCTATAAGGCGCTCCGTGAAAGTAATGCCTTTTTGGGCCTTCCATCAGATCGCCAACAATCGCTTGCCAGATACCTTGAAACGGACGCCGCCGATCTTAAAAAGCGCGATGCCGAAGACACCCTGCGGGCCTTCGCTGATCATGCGTTTGCATCCCAATCAAATATGCCCCCGCGCCTAACGGCCCGCGACAACCCCACACGGCCCGACGAACTGCTCGCCCGGGGTTGTCTTGACGCAAACGGCCAGACCACAACCGTCCGTGAAGCCTTATCTGCGGCGACCAAAGACGCGACCGTCACAGATCGACACTTGCTGAGGGCTATTCGACAATTTTATCTAAGCCAATGGATGGCGTGCAACGCCGTTAACGCGCCGACACATGCGGTTGAGACATATTTTGGTGACCGGCGAGATGCCCCTCATCATCAGCTTGCTGCGAGCGCTTTGACACGGGCCGATTATCAGGCCGAGCAACAATCACGCGCCGCAACGGAGTGGCTTTTATCTCAAGATCACAAATCATTTGGTCTCGATGGTGAAACACAGCGCGTCTTTGTTGAAACCTGTTCCCATAAAAAGCTCCCGCGGCCTTTTACCCGCATCCATGACGATCTAGACAAAGATACGGCAGCGTTGCCTTATATCTTGGATTGGGCGCACCAGAACGGCATCATATGCCCAGACGTTGAGGTCGAACGCTACCTCACGCATTGTTATGCTTTATCTGAAGATTATCAGGCCCTTGAACATGATAAAGCTTTGCGCGAACAGGCTCTGATCGTATGGCTTACGGAACAAGGCCCAGCCTATTTCGGCTACACAAACTGGTCCGGTGAACTTGCCGTCGTTAGGGAACTACAGTGGAACAATTCCCTCGTTGCCCCCGCTGTCGCCCCCGCTGTCGCTACCGATGAACCATCGATGACATCTATTACATCTATTACGGGGGCCGCATGAATAATCATCAATGGCTCCCCCATCGGAGTGTCCCACCCGAGGTCACACTCGAAAGGATTGAGCCGATCATGGAATTGTGTGGCATCACGCGCTGCACATCCGTTACCCAACTTGATACGTTGGGCGTACCGACCTATTGCTCGATTCGTCCTGACGCATTTTTGCTTCAAGTTTCCAACGGCAAGGGACTTACAGATGCTGCCGCCAAGGTGTCGGCTATTATGGAAGGCATCGAGCTCTACCATGCCGAAACGCCATTAGAAGGGGTGTTGCGCAGGTGCAGTGCTGCTGAACTTCTTGAAGAGGGCGCCACCATTTTGCCGCCCGACCAAGTCCACGGCTACTATGGCAACTATTTCAACGAGCACTTTAAACTCGACTGGGTGTGCGGAGAAAATCTTTCCACGGGCACTTCTGTTTGGGCACCAGCAAGCACCATTTATTTTGATGTTTTTCCCAGCCTCCACCAGACCGGGACCAATGGCCTTGCCAGCGGAAATACCTTGGCAGAAGCGACCTTGCACGCGCTTTATGAGTTGATCGAACGTGATGCCATGACACGGCTGTTTGCGGATGGTCAATCCCACATCGGCACGTGCGCTGAGGTCATTGATCCGCAAACAGTCGACAGACTAGAATTGCGGACCATTATTGATCAAGCGGAAACAAACGCGACGAAGGTTATTCTTCTGCGGCTGAAAAGTGCCATCACGGTCGAAACCGTATGGGCTATTTTCTTAAACGCACAGTCTTTTGTATCATCATCGACGTTTAATGTCGGCTGGGGCACCCACACAGATATCACCATTGCAACAGCGCGCGCATTAACCGAAGCGGCCCAATCGCGTCTCACGGTTATCCATGGCGGAAGAGAAGACATCATGACCGCACCTGCTTATGCGGCGAAGTCCGTCAAAGACAGCAATGCCTACAAGTTTTTTGATGCACTGGAAGCAACGGTATCATGGCCGGAACTGGCGGAGCGATCAAAAGCCTTGCCCCCAAGCGCAAGTATCGACGCTACCGTAGCCGATATCATTCAAAAACTTGGTCAAGCGGCATGTGGGGACGTCATGCGTTTTGACCTCACGCATCCAGATAAAAATATAGCGGTCGTGAAACTTATCACGCCCAAGTTAGGGTTTAATGAAAAATTATTTTAATCCCACAATAGCAACACACAAATTACAAGAATTGCATAGCCTAATGGAGAAAACAAAATGACAACGGAAAACACATCCACCGATAACCATGCACAGCTGCCAAACGCGGTCCAAACTCGTATGCTGATGTATGCCGCACCTTTGGCGAGGAGAACATGGAATCGTTATCCCAAATTAAACGCTATATGGAATGCGTTCAGGGAGATAAAGATTTCCGCGAGGCTTCCAACACCGGTGAATTTTCCGCAGATCAGCGCGCTTATCTGAAAGAGGTCGGCGTGATGTTCGAGCCTGAAGAACTGAGCGTATTGTGGGAACAACCCGAGGCCATGATTGAAGTTTATCAGCAGATGGCGGAAATCGATAACTACGATGACTTGAGTGAAAATGTCCGCACCCTAATTGCCAGTTCACCGATCCTTGAAATATGGATGCGCTATCGCACGATCCGGGGTGGCATGTATAAAAAACACGCAAAGGCAATTCCCCTCCTTGATTTTGGAGATCCTCGCTTTAACGCGTGGCGCAAGCGTCGCATTATGTCGACCCGAAGCGAACTGGGCAACTACGGACACCAGATTGATCACCCATCACTTGCCATTGAACTTCAGGTTGGCTGCTCGGTCGGCTGTGGGTTTTGTGCTTTCGACGCGCCCAAACTCACAAAAGTTTTTGACTATACTGCACCTGGCAACAAAGAATTTTTTGAGGGCATTGCGACGGTCCTTACAAAATTGATGGGGCCCGTTGGGGCATCGCATGCATTGTTGTATTGGAGCACGGAGCCTCACGACAATCCTAACTACATAGATTTCATGAAGAGTTATGAAAAAATCACGGGATATTCAGTCTGCACAGCTACGGCGCGGAGTGACGAAAGATGGATCCGTGACTTAATTGCGTATTATCGCAAATTTCCGGCACCCTGGCCGCGCATTAGTGTTCTGTCTAAAAAAATCATGCAGAAATTGCACCGCCAATTCACCCCCTATGAATTTCGCGATGTCGGCTTGTTAATGCAGCAAAGCGACGCCGAAGTCTTTCGTGAAAAAGTACCCGGCGGCCGAGATAAAATGATGGAAAAATTGAAAGCGGGTTCAGACTTAAGAGACATGGAAGAACCTAATATAGATCTTGTGAAGGTTGCTCAGGGATCAATTGCATGCGTCTCTGGATTTCTCATAAACGCGATCACCAAGACGGTCATGCTGAGCAGCCCGTGCTACACCTCTGTAACACACAGATATGGCTATCGGGTCTTTGACCAAGGTACGTTTGAAACGCCCGAAGACCTAGAGCGCGTCATGAGGGACATGGTCGAACGATGCATGCCGCTTTCACCGTATCCTGAAATGCCCATGCGTTTTCGCGATGATTTCAGTTTCCGAGCTAAAGAAGGCGGTTTTGACCTTGTGTCACCAAACCAGATCCATCATTTTAATGACAGTCCGGTATGGAAGCCTCTGGGATCGCTGATTGATGGCGGGACCTTAAATTACGAGGCCCTCATCGATGCGCTGGTCTGTGACCACGGCATTAATTTAATGATTGCAAGTGCAGCGGTGCGAAACTTATTTGACGGGGCCTTCCTTGATGAACTTGGCTTGGATGCAAAAGCTTCTAATGTACTGCCCAGTCGCTCTAAGCAGGCAATGTCCGCTTAGCGTAAACACGATAACGATGATTGATACAGAGAGATGCCGGTAATGTCTAAACTCGTAGTCCGCGGCGTTATGATGTTTACCATCACTTCCTTTGCCTTCTCATGGCCAATTTTCTTTGTCGTTGATGCATGGTGGCTGCCAAACTTAACGGCAGCAGGCGAAACGGGTCAGGCCCATGCGGTGGCACTCTTCGGGCATATGCTTGCTATGCTCGGGCCATCGGTTGGTGCTCTGGCCGCGTTTCGGCTGGTGCACAAAACACCCTTGCCTCCCCTGCGGATGGGGCGCCTCCATCACTATCTGTGGGCAGCCCTTGCCATGCTTTTCGTGATGGGCATTCCCGCTGTTCTTGGCTTGAGTTTTGGAAAATCCATACACGTATTTCAAGA
>JAESSV010000052.1 GCA_016763895.1 Magnetovibrio sp.
ATGAAATTGGGCAGCAAATGGCGCGCAATGATGCGCTTGGGTGTCGCCCCCATCAATTGGGCGGCGACACAAAAATCTTCTTCGCGCAGCGCCAAAAGCTTTGATCGCACCGCCCGCGCCAATCCGGGCCAATCGAGTAAGCCTAAAATGATGGTGATGCCAAAATAAACCAATATCGGGCTCCACGTCACCGGAAGGGACGCCGACAAAGCCAGCCATAACGGCAATTCGGGAAGCGACCTTATAATTTCGATGGACCGTTGAATACCATAATCGACCCAGCCGCCAAAGAAGCCTGCGAGCCCCCCAAAAAAATAGGCCTAAGACAAAGCTAACCGTAATTCCGATCAAACCCACCGTTAAGGAAATGCGTCCTCCATACAAAAGTCTGGACGCCATATCACGCCCCAAACGATCGGTCCCCAACAAAAACACTTCCGAACCTTCGGCCGGACAAACCAAATGGGCGGTGGCTGGTATCACCCCCCAAAATTCATAAGGATCGCCAGAACAAAAAAACCTCAACGGTTGAACCCGAGTGGTGTCATCGCTGTATTCTCGCTTCAGTGTTTCCATATTTAATTTCATTTTGGATGCATACACAAAAGGCCCAACAAAATTGCCTTGATGAAAAAGATGAAGGCTTTGCGGAGGCGAAAAGATGAAATCCGTATGTCGGCTATGCAAGTCATAGGGAGCCAAAAACTCTGTCACCATGATCGACAGGTAGCTTGGAATCAGCACGATCAAAGCCAACATCGCAATTTTATGGCGCTTGAACCGCCACCAAATAATGGTCCGTTGCGAGGCCAAATGAAACTTGCTTTCTGTGCAACTATCATCATCAAGGTTCGGATCAAAAGGAGCCTTTGATACAAAATGAGGAAGCCGATCACTCATTTCAAGCCTCCTGAACCATGACGAATTCTAGGATCAAGCACCACCAATAAAATGTCAGAAACAAACATGCCGACCACGGTCAAGCACGCCAAAAACATCAAAAATGACCCTGCCAAGTACATGTCTTGTGACCGCAAGGACGACAGCAACATCGGTCCGGTCGTCGGCAACGACATCACCACCGACACAATCACAGACCCCGACACCACTTGCGGCAACAGATTTCCGGTATCGGCAATAAAAGGATTCAAAGCCATGCGCAGGGGATATTTAACCAACAAGCGCAATTCAGAAAGACCTTTGGCTCGGCCTGTTGTCACATATTGTTTGTGTAGCTCGTCTAAAAGATTGGCCCGCAACCTGCGGATCATGCCCGCCGTACCAGACGTCCCAATAACAACCACAGGAACCCACAAATGTTCCATCATCGACAATATTTTTGCCCAAGACCACGGTTGGCCAATAAATTCAGCCGCCATAAGCCCACCGATGGAGGTTCCAAACATCACGTTGGCGGTGTACGGCAAAATAAGCGCCAACAGGAAATTTGGCGTGGCAAGTCCTAGAAAACCCAAAAAAGATAATCCATGATCGCCCCAACTGTATTGATGGGTCGCGGAATACACGCCAATGGGGAAGGACACCAAATATATAAAGATAACCGTCGCAAAATTAAGAATCATGGACAAAAACAAACGGTCCCCAATAACTTCGGTGACGGGTAAATTATATTCAAATGAATAGCCAAGATTGCCCTGTACAAGCCCCGATGCCCAAATGAAATACTGTTCAACCATGGGCTTGTCTAAGGCGTATTGATGCCGCAAAAAATCAATTTTTTCTTGGCTGACCAATTCACCTTGGCTTTCCAGTTCGGTAATATATGTTGTCAGATAATCACCCGGTGGCAATTGGATAATAATAAACACCAAAATGCTGATGACAAATAAAGTGCCAGCCATCGTGACGAGCCGGTTCAGAATTAAATTCATCATGGCCGTGTTTTCCCAACGTCAACAGGGCTTTGTGTTGTTGCCGATAGCGGCGCCGAAAACCAAAACGTATCGGGTCGGTGCACACCAAACAAAGCCCCAGGTTTCCAACTGTAAACGGCTTTATTGGGAACATTGTGCAACCGATTATTGACAACGACAAGTTGCGAGACACCCGCAACCAGGCCGATGGTAAACATTTGTTCGGTTTGAATGTCCAACATCCGTTGCCAAATTTTTTGTTGTTGTTTTAAATCCCGGGTTTCATTCCAGGCTTGATTCAAAACCAACAATTCCTTGGCGGCGGGTATGTCGGGTTCTTCTCCCATGCGCATATTTGTTTCAAAGTTCAACCCCCAACTGGGCCATTGCAGTTGTTGTTGGCTGGTGGGGGCAAATTCAGCAGGCGACAACGCCGCGTTCGGCAACGCATTTTCGATGCCCGACCAAACCGACATCAACGTTGTGCCTGAAAAAATGCGGCGCCTGAAAACCTCGCGCTGCATGGGTTTAATCAATAGTTTTAAGCCAATTTTTTGCCAGTCCTCGCGGATCAACCCCAACACATCCGTTTGCTCGGTATCTTCGCCTGCGGTTTCGACGATGATAACGGCTTCGCGACCATCGGGCAGCAATCGAATGCCATTGTCGTTGCGTTGATCAAGCCCCAGCGCGTCTAGTAAAGCATTGGCTTTATCTGGGGCGTATTCGGTCCACTGATTGCGGTAGTGCGGTTTGAAAAGTGGTGATCCGGGCAAGACCGTATTGTTGCCTTCTATCGCCAAGCCATAAAATACCGCCAAATTAATATCATGCCGATTAATGGACATGGAAATTGCGCGGCGAAAATTTGGTTTGCGCACCAACGCCCGCCACACATCATCTTTGACATTAAGGTTCGGATACAACGCAATCTTTGCCCCGCGTGAAGATGTCCAACCCCGGACCGTAAAGTTGTTGCGTTTTTCGCCTTGCTTTAAAAAAGTATAATTGCTGAAATTCAAGTTTCTAGATTGTAAATCCACTTCCCCGCTTCCGGCTTTTGCGGGGATGAGTTTTGACGACGCAATGGTCATAGCCACACGATCAATATAAGGCAATTGATGGCCCACTTGGTCGATGCGGTGGAAATAAGGATTTCGCACAAATTCAAACCTGTCCGCCGGAGGTTTGGTTTTCAACACCCACGGCTGTAAAGTCGGCGCATCCACATTGTCATTTCGATACGCCCGGTCATGGTTGTAATGCAAGGCCACCCAATTGCGTTGTCCTGATGCTTTCACCATGTCTTGTAATTTAGCCGCATCCGTATAATCGGTGTGAAACGCTTTAAGGTAATGAGCGGGACGATAAATATACAACGGTTGTGCGGCGGCCAGTGCCGGCAGGAAAAATGGGTTTGGTTTGGACCAACTGTACCGCACGGTCGTATCGTCTATAATATCGACCGTGGGGCGTTCCCCATCCACCATCAACGCACGCGGAATCCCAAACGCAGAAAGCTCTGTGTTTGAAGCCACGTCTTGCCAATAATAACGGAAATCTTCTGATGTAAAGGGTTCGCCATCTGACCAACGATGTCCTTTGCGCAAGTGAAACGTAAACGTCCGCCCTTCGACAATATCGACCCGTTGCGCAAGATCAGCCTTTAATTCGAACGTATCGGAATAGCCAACCAATCGCGCATATCCATACACCACCAACAAACGGGTGTCTTTGGATTGCCCCCCCAACGTGCGCAGCGTGCCGCCGTAGCGTCCGACGGTTTTGCGTGTGCCCTCAAAGCTTATGGTCAATGGCGTCACAGGAAGTCGGTCAACAATGGGCGGAAGCTTGCCCATGGCCACGGCTTCTTTAAATAATCGGGTTCAATCAAAGAAGAGGTTTGAGCCAAAGTTGTTTGCGCATATGCCGAAAAAGGTCCTGTACTGAACACCATGACCAATGCTGATAAAAGTATTCTTATCATGTGTTGGCCCCCGCATGCATGCGCACGAAATGGCCGGATTCGACCTCAATCAAATGAGGCTCTCCGCTTGTGTTGTCGACCCCAAACGGGAATTCCCAAAAATCAGGATTAGAATGGCGATCCGAAAGAACTTTTGAAAAATCCAACGGGTGTCCCGGATCAGGATACGGGACTGCGGAAATAAGGGATTGGGTGTACGGGTGACATGGGTTTTTAAACAACACATCATGAGGAGCAACTTCAACCAAACGCCCGGCACACATCACAGCAATCCGGTCGGCAATATAATCGACCACGGCCAGGTTATGTGAAATGAACAGATAGGTGGGGCCCAGCTGCTTTTTTAAATCTTTCAATAAATTCAAAACCTGCGCTTGAATAGACACATCCAAAGCCGAAACAGGTTCATCACAAATCAACAGGTCAGGATTCAAGGCCAATGCCCTTGCGATGACAATACGCTGACGCTGACCGCCTGAAAAGCTGTGGGGATAACGGTGAAGATGTTTTGTATCAAGCCCCACCAATTGGATCAATTCCAACACCGTATTGCGGCGACTTTCTTTGTCCCCAATGCAATGAATAACAAGAGGCTCAACAAGAATTTCAAAAATGGTCATACGCGGATTCAAAGAACTATAAGGATCTTGAAACACGTACTGAATTTTACGCCGAAAGGGTTCAAGCTCTTTGCGTGTTAAAGCGAGGGTATTTATGGTTTTTTGCCCATCATGAAAAACAACTTCTCCCTGATCGGCTTCAATGGCCCGCATGATGACTTTACTTAAGGTGGTTTTGCCACAGCCACTTTCCCCAACCAACGCAAGACTTTCGCCGCGTTGAATGGTGAAGGAAACATCGTTTAAGGCTTTAATTTGATGTGTTACCGTTTTGCTAAAAAATGAGGATTTGGTGCGAACGGTATAGGATTTGGATACATTTGAGATTTCTAACAACGGCCCGCAAGCGTCTTGGTCTGGAACTTGTATTTTGGTGACTGATAACAAATTTTCGACGTTGGTTTCAAGTTCTCGTAACGGTTTGAGCCGTTCTCCGGGCTTCATATCAAAATGCGGAATGGCGTTCAGCAACGCTTTTAAATACGGGTGACCGGGGGCCTCAAAGATATCGGTCAAGGTTCCGCTTTCCATGACTTCACCGCGGTACACAATAACGACTTCATCGGCGACGTTTGCGACCACACCCAAGTCATGCGTTATCAACAATACCGCCATACCCAATTTAACTTGAATATCTTTGATGAGTTTTAAAATTTGGGCCTGAACCGTGACGTCCAAAGCCGTGGTTGGTTCATCTGCGATCAACAATGATGGTCCACAAATCAACGCCATGGCAATCATCGCCCGTTGCCTAAGCCCGCCTGACAATTCAAAAGGATAGGCATTGTAGGCCTGTTTGGGGCCGGGGAACCCTACCAAGTCCAAAATATCAATGGCCTCTTTGCGGGCTTCCTTGGACGATATTTTTTTGTGGACGATTAAGCTTTCCCCGATCTGATCTCCGATGGTGTGAAGCGGGGACAAAGAGGTCATCGGTTCTTGGAAAATCATGGAAATTCCGTTGCCGCGCACCGCCGAGAATAATTTTGATTTCGGATTTAAATGGGCCAAGTCATGATGACCCAAAATCGGATCGTGAAAAGAAATTTGTCCGCCGGTGATGGCCGCTGTCCTTGGTAAAATGCCCATAATGGCCTGAGCCGTTACAGACTTTCCAGAACCGGACTCGCCCACCAAAGCCACCGTGGTTCCCGCCCTCACCCGAAACGAAATGCCCTTCACCGCCTTGACCACGCCCCCAAGCGTATGGAATTCAACCTCAAGGTCTTTGACCTCTAACAAGTCCGGCGTGACGGCGGTCGTGTTCATGTGGGCAAAGCCTCTGTGATGGAAACAATGCGGGCGGCATCGTGTGAAACGATCTGATCGATAAACGTTTGCAAAAAAGTCCAGCACGCCTTGTCATGAACCAGATGATGGCTCAACAGGCCGGTGGGCTCCGACGCATCACATTGCCCCAGACGTCTGGCTTTAAGGTGCGTTACGGCTTGTTCAAGCGCCACATCATTGCCGACAAACCCACGCCCGCCATGCCAATCCATAATATCCACGTGGGTATTCACCACGCCAAGATTAGACGCGGCAAAGCGGCCTTCACGCGGCGTAAAGGTCGATACACCGTTGAACCCTAACCGGTGTAATTGTTCCACCACATCTGGACAGATCCGGTTCCACGGCGGCACCAAAATCGCTTCGCCTTGATCAAAAACCTTGAGTAAATTTAAACCCAAAGACAATTCATTGAGAACAACAGCTAGTTTTCTTTGCCCACCCAGTTCGGCTTTCTTATACCCTTTGGGCTCATGGTTGGTGTGCTCATATCCGTGTTGCAAAACAGAAATATAAGACCGCGTGCAAAGCTCTTCAGCCAATGCAGGTTCGGCCCGGTTCGGAATAACCGCCAAGGCCAAGGGCGTACGGTGAAGATCGGCAAGGGAAAGCATACGGCTTAGGGCTTGGCTGGGACCAACGGCGTCATCATCGCGCCACCAAAACGTAGCGTCTTGGCCTTGATCGCCCCAAGCATCGAGTTCCCGTGATAAATCAGTCCACGTGCTCATGCCATCCGTCCCCCTGTGCCCTGTTGGGCAATCAGGCGTGCCGAAGCCTCGGCCCCATCAAAATCGATCTTGTGGATGCCGTCACAGGGACGCTGCGCCGAATCAATCGCTTGAGCCAAAATCTTGGCCGTGACATTCCTGGCGATTACGACCGTAATCATATTTCGCTCCGCCAACAGATCCGCCCGGTGACGCTGTTCGCTTTCGGACCCGTCTTGGTACGGCACGACAACCGCCGCCGTTTTGGCGCGCAACACATCCATCAATGTGTTGTACCCCCCTTGTGAAATCGACAATGCACAATTGTTAAACATGTGCGGCAAGTCCGTTCGGAAACGTTCAACAATGACGCCCCGGGGGGCTTTTTGAACCAATGCTTTAAAAGCCTCTACCTCGTAATTCGGCCCCGTGATCAAACGCCATGTTTTATGGGCATGCTTGCTGAGCGCGCGGGCTTGTAATGCGGTTTTGAAAAGTGGCCCACCGACGGCGCCTCCTCCCGCCGATACGATCACTTCGCCTTGTCCGGCAAGACTTTTGCTGGTGCTCCCCTTCGGCGCAACATAGCCTGTATAACGAATGTATTCAGATATGCTGTTCGCGGCCCGAAATGTATCGCTTAGTTTTGTGAGTTGGGGATCACCATGGACCAAAACCAAATCGTAATGGTCGTGCACAAACGCGGCTGTTTCTTGATCCCGCCCCGGTTTATTTTTGTTCACCAAAATATCGCGAACGGAACACACAATTTTAGGGCGTGAAACCGCAGCCTTGGCGGCTTTGAGCAAGGGCAACAATTCAAACCGAAATTGACGTCGTCCAAAGGGAAACATCTCGGTCAAAATAACATCTGGTTGGAAATCTTCATACGTTTGCAAAAGCAATTCGGTGCGGTGTTGTTTCCACGCCTCATCAACGGGATCGCCATTTTCTTTGCGCAAGGGTGCAAAGGTGTGGTCGGTCACATGTGCCGATGGCAAACGAACAATTTGCGCGGGCTCAAACGAAAGTCCGGCCACATCTTGACCACCCAACACGACCAAGACTTCAAAGCCTTGATCAACCATGGCACGGTTCAAAAGAACGGCGCGGCGAATGTGACCAATGCCCAAAAGATGTTGTACATAAAACATCACACACAACGCCATCACAGGCCCTCCAATTGAATGTTTAGGCGTTCGACAACGGGCCGGCCTTGATCATCAATTTGAAAAAGATGGGCTGAAAATTTATCAAGCCGATCGGGGGGTTTTTGTTTCATATCCCAGTCCCGCGCCAAAGCATACAACGCGCGAATAACGCCCCGGTGTGCCACGGCTATGGTCGACGTGTTCAAGCCTTGTAACCAGGGTTTTAAACGGTTTTGAACATCACGGGGGCTTTCACCTTTGGGCGGGCAAAAATCTAAACCACCGGCTTCATTTTGAACCATTTTATCACCCAGTTGGTCGCGCAAGTCGGCCAGTTTTTTGCCTTCCCATTCGCCCCAGCACATTTCAACAAGAGCCGGCGTTGGCGTTGGCTTAAGGCTTAATAACTGTGCCGTTTCAAAAGCACGTTGCAAGGGACTGGACATACATTGAAAGTCCTCATATTCAGTTGGAATTCGCCAAGCTTTCACCACGTTTCGCCCCGTGTTGCTGAGCGGAATGTCGGTGAGCCCCTGAAGACATTTGTTTTCATTCCACCGGGTTGGTCCATGGCGTAAAATCAATAATTTTTTCATGCCGCAACCTCCTCCATGACGTGTTGAAGGATTAACTCTAAGCTTTTTGCCGCTTGACCCAGGCTGTGTGTGGCGTGAATATTTTTTCGAGCCTGTTGGCCCATATGGATACGGCGGGCTTTATGTTCAAGCATATCCAAAACCGCCTGGGCAAATTTATCGGCGTCGCCCTGAGGGGTAAGCAAACCGCTTTGGCCATGTTGAACGATGGCCGCGACACCTTCGGATTGCCCGGAAACCACGGGCACACCGGACGCCATCGCTTCTAAAAAGACCATGCCATAGGCTTCTTTGATGGCGGGCCACACAAACAGGTCAGCGACCGCGTAAAGGTTACACAAGGCTTTTTCATCTTGAAAACCCAACCAAGTCACACGGCCTTCTAAGCCTTTGAACACCGACTTTATGGCCGCTTCAGCAGGTCCCGTTCCGGCGATCAAAATATGCCAAGGTTGGTCTTTTATGGTCAACAAAGCGGTGGCCAGAACCTCATATGATTTTTGTTTTTGATCTTTGCGCATCATGGCGACAGTCATCAACCAAGGCACGTTTAAATCCAAATTGTACGCTTTAGCCCATTTAGAACGTTGAGAACGTTGCTCTTTGCGGTCCGCATACTGTTCGGTATTGATCATCGGCGGCAACGTGAATTGGTGGGCCAACGGACTTAACAATGGGGATAGGCACGCGGCATCTGTTGGATTAAATCCGACCACGACATTGGCGTGTTGAATTGATTTTTGAACGCTTGCATGACCCAGCGCCCAATCCCCTGATTGTTGCTTTGGCGCAAACGAAGCTTCTGCGACAATATACGGAATGGACAATGCATCGCACACCCGGGGGCCAATCCAATCCGGGGCTTTGTGATACAGGTGATACGTAAACCAAGCCTGGGGGCGGTGCTTAATGGGGCGGGCAAGAAAGCGACGAATAAGTCTGTTCGCCAAGCGTCGTCCAATTTCTTTCAGCCTCACCTGACGTACAGCATCGCCTGAATCGTAACTTCTAAAAACAGAGGCAAGTTCGACTTGATGCCCGGCAAAACCCAAGGCCTGGATCAACAAACG
>JAESSV010000053.1 GCA_016763895.1 Magnetovibrio sp.
ATGCCCATGGGCATGCCTGGGTGGCCAGAATTCGCCGCTTGTACGGCATCTACAGCAAGAAAACGGATGGCATTGGCCATTTCATTATGAGTAGCGGTCATGGATATCATTACTCCCGGTTAGAACGTTTGTTTTTAAATTTCATGGTGGCCAAGGGCAACCTTGACCATGTGATACGTAATTAACAATTCTGACAACGCCAAAGGATGGCTCAGCGCCGCATGATTTCTTGCATCTCTAAACTGGCCCACGTTTTCACGCAGATGCTGGGCCTCTGGAATTAAGTTCCAAAGCAAGTTTTCAACCGCTTTGGCCCTGTCGTCTGACAAATCACCGTGAATATCCAAAACATCCACTGGCT
The DNA here is from genome assembly GCA_016763895.1 of Magnetovibrio sp. Lineage (GTDB taxonomy): Bacteria > Pseudomonadota > Alphaproteobacteria > Rhodospirillales > Magnetovibrionaceae > JANLGW01. The sequence goes on from JAESSV010000053.1 coordinate 362, forward strand.
TTCCATCAACATCGCGCGTCAACTCCAAACGAAAACCGTCTTTGGCGGCATCCAGAACCGGAGATAAATCCGGACGAGGAAGCGTTGGGCGCAACGTGTGGCGCACATTTAAATGTGCGCCGGTTTCTCCACCGTTATCGCTGGGTGGATAAAACGACACCACCATATCAGCAAATTTTCTTTGGGGCTGAATGAACTTTTCCCCGTCTTTAAGCCGTCGATCCAAAATTTGGCGAACCCGTTCTTTGGAATATCCTCGGACTTGCGTGTCTCGTTGAATTTTCCAAGTGGTTCGCAATCCCTCTTTTGGTTCTAAATAAACCTTAACATCGTAACAATCACACAATGCGCGGGTACCATACCCCAATAAGCCCTCAACAATTAAGTATTCTTTTGGCTCAACACGCTCCCACCCCCCAAAAACACCTTTGGCATGGTCGTAAACGGGCTTGAGTATGCTTTCTCCGTTGCGCAGCAAGCGAATATGCTGTTCTGCGATATCTAAATGGTTGGCGACTGGATTCAGCGCCGTAATTTTTTGCGATGCCCGTTGTTGGCGATCAAATTTATGATAATCATCGGTACAAATGCTCACCACTTTTTCAGGGCCGAGAATATCTCGAATCCCCTCAGCAATGGTGCTCTTCCCCGAAGCACTATCCCCAACAATGCCCAAAACTACCGGACGTGTAATACGTTTAAACGGCATTATCGTTTAAGGTCCTACTGTAAACAAGAAACAGGCAAACAAATTCCCCCCACGATCTCCCCGATGAGGACGACACCATCAAAGCCCGGCCCATAGTCAATTCAAACACCCTGCCGGGGGGTGGTTGTCTTTCTTTAGAGTGGCTAAGGACCTACCCGAAATGGCAGGAATGAATGTCTTGAGGCTTAAAAAAAACTTAAGGCATTGAAAGTAAAGAAATTACATGTTGCCACTTGCGTTGAGGTAGCACGCAACCGCTTGGGCGCGATTTTTAACATCCAGCTTTCCGTACAGGTATTTTAAGTGAAATTTGACGGTATTGAGCGAAATAGTCAGGTCTGTCGCGATTTGCTGGTTGGTTTGGCCCCGAGACAACGACGCAAGAAGCTCTTGTTCGCGCGCGGTAAGACTTGAAAAAGGGTCGGCACCTGAACGCGACAGGTCCATAAATGGGAACACCATGCGGCCTTCGGCAACGGCCATAACCGTTTCAAGAACTTGCGCGGGCTGGTCTGTTTTTGAACAAAACCCAGCCCCGCCAAAACGCATCACTTGCCGTGCAATGTCGGGTGCGCCATTTCCGGTAAAAACAATCAAACGCGGCTGAACACCTTCGCGTTTTTGAACATTTTGCAACACACCCTGACCGTTTAGGTAGGGCATGTTCCAACCAATAATAGCCACATCAAAGCGAAAACGTTCCAAGGCTTCAATGAAACGTTCCCCGTCCGCAGCCGTCGCCACCAGGTTAAAGCGGTCGTCATTGTCGAAAATGCTGGCCAGCCCATTTAAAATGAGGGGCGACTTGTCCGCAACAACCACTTCGATGGGGCGCTTTTCTGGCTCTCTATTATCTTGTATTTGACTTTGAAAACCGCCTGAAACGTTACCAATATTCATATTTATTCCCGTAGATATTTTCAAAATATTTGCGTTTTCGCCGTTCCAAAAGACGCTCAATACCGCCCCGAAACCCCTACCCCACAGAACCCGATTACGGCCCCAAAGGGGTAGGTTTTATATCCTTACCCCCCTGACCACGGCTTGTAAAGCATTGCTGAGTAATTTTTTTTATCAACCAATGGAAAATGGGCTAAAAAAATTCAACATTTGTGAATAATTGAAAACCTTGCTAAACAAAGGACAATATCAATACTCATAAGGCTGTTTCATGATGAGGCTCCTGCTTGCATTTTTCTTGCCGTGGCTCCAATTTTTCACAATTGGTCGGCCCATATCTGGTATCATTTGTTTGATATTACAGTTGAGCTTAATTGGCTGGATTCCGGCTGTTATCTGGTCTGTATATGCCCTCAGCCAATACAAAACAGATCAAAAAATTAATGCTGTGCTTGGGAACTGATCCATGGCTGCTCCCCGCGTTCCGGTCGTAAAGCTTATCATTTGGTGTTTGGTGATCGGGCTTGCGTTGTCCTTTTTTAACGCGACCCCCGAAGACGTCTATGCGTGGGCCGGAGAAGCAGGACGGTCTGTCTTTGAATGGGCCCTAAACTTTGGCCAAAAAATTGGCCCCTACATCCTCATGGGGGCGCTGTTGGTTTTGCCCATCTGGGGCGTTTCTTATGTGTTGAAGTTAATGAAACGCAAGCGCCGCTAGGGGGACGAGAAACGTTTACGCCATCATCATCTGCGGCCGCCGCCACACGACGAATTGCTCGCGGATATTGTTAACCAATTCATTCACAACAACATTTGACCTGTTTGTTGAGACGTATAGATTGATGAAAAACTCAGGCAATTGAGGTAAACCTTCTTCTCCACCAAGAATCGCTATGTTAGCGGGAACCGTCGATTCCAGCATGGTCGTTATGCCGATATCAGCTTGTAACATGGCAAACGTTGCATCCATGCTGCGAGTCGCATCGGTCAGGCTCCAATCGCGCCCTGTTTTTTTCAAAACATCAAGCATGGCCGGACGAAACAAGCAATTTTCATTACACCAGATCAAGGGCAATGGAGTGCGGGTATGGCAGGCA
>JAESSV010000054.1 GCA_016763895.1 Magnetovibrio sp.
TGGCAACGCGGTCCTGTTTTCCATCGGACAAGCGTTTCGCGCGGCGGGATCCAAGGTTTTGTATTTCGCAGCCTACAAAGGTTTAAAGGATCGCTATCACATCGAAAACATCAAAAAAGCCGCCGATACAATCGTGTGGTGTTGTGATGAAGCCCCGGGATTCGAGCCGGACCGGGCCTGTGATTTCACCTTCTCCGGAAACATCGTGCAAGCCATGTTGGCCTATGGCCGTGGCGAGTTGGGTCAAACATCCCTTGAAATTACGGACGTGGACCGAATTGTTGCCATCGGTTCGGACATGATGATGAAAGCCGTCAAAGACGCCCGCCATGGGGTGTTGAAAGACTTTTTAAAACCCGACCACTTAGGCTATGGGTCCATCAATTCGCCCATGCAATGCATGATGAAAGAAATCTGTGCCCAATGTCTGCAACGCCATGTCGACCCGGACACGGGCGAAGTCACCGTGGTGTTCAGTTGCTTTAACCAAGACCAACGTTTGGATTTGGTCGATTTTGGCAACCTTAACGCAAGGCTGCGTCAAAATGCGGTGTCGGAAAAGTTGACCGCAAAATGGATTGAACATTGCTTGGGGGCTGAACCAAATTAAGAGGCCTTAAATAAGGGTCTTTATGCGGTTCTTTGTCGTTCCTCATCGCGGCGTTTTCCAACGACCTTTTTGAGTTGGGATTCTATGGCATCAAAAGCATCCCGGACCGCGACGTGAACGTCTTCGTGGGCCGGGTTTTTGCCGGTCATTGTGTAACAAATGACCGGCACCGGGCACCGATATGTCTATGTTGATGTGAAACAGCTTGCCTTGAGCGTGGGATTTATGGGGCAACTCGACCACCACTCGGCACTTGGTTATACGTCCGTAATATTCTTCTATTTTAGAAACACTGGACTGAATTTCGGCCTCTAGGGCATTGGAATGATCGCAACCATGGAAACTCAATTGGACGGGAACTTGCATATTCGCTCTCCCTTATTGTTGAAACAATAAATACGGAAAGGCGGATGCGCCCATCCATGGTTCAAGTATAGACCCATATGAAACGCGTTGGACAAATTAATAGAGGTAATGGGAAAAAAATCAACCATAGACCCTTGCGCCCTTGCGGTCTTTGCCCCATATCAGGCGAGTTGAATAGTCTTTACAGGAAAGAACCGCCCCCCATGACCAAACCCGAGACCAAACCCGAGACCAAACCCGTGACCAAAGAAACTTTTTCATTCCAAACCGAAGTCGGCCGCTTGTTGGATATCGTCGCAAGCTCGCTTTATTCCAATCGTGAAATTTTCCTTAGGGAATTAATCTCGAATGGTTCGGATGCGTGTGACAAGTTGCGGCATTCGGCGTTGACCAACACGGCGTTGATTGACGGGGATCATGATTTCAAGGTCGAATTGGCGGTGAACAAAAAAGCCAAGACCATCACCGTATCGGACAACGGTATCGGCATGAACCATGATGATTTATTGGCAACGTTGGGCACCATTGCACAATCTGGCACGGGGGCGTTTATCGAACAATTGGGCAAAGACGACAAAACCGATCTGGGCCTCATCGGTCAATTCGGCGTTGGCTTTTATTCGGCGTTTATGGTGTCCGACAAAGTTGAAGTCACCACCCGTAAGGCCGGCGAAGACGAAGCTTGGTTATGGGTTTCTGATGGCAAAGGCGAATTTAGCATCGAATCTGCTGAACGGGCTGAACGCGGCACCACGGTGGTTATGCACATCAAAAAAGATGCCAAAGAATTCTTGGAAGATGCCCGCGTTTCTCACGTTGTAAAAACCTATTCCGACCACATCAGTTTCCCGGTCACTTTGGGCGATGAAACCCTAAACGCGGCGTCCGCCATTTGGACGCGCACGCCCAAGGATATTACCCCCGAACAACACACCGAATTTTACCACCACACGTCCCATGCGTTTGATGATCCATGGTTGACCATTCACAATCGGGTCGAAGGTGTGGTCAGTTATACCAACCTGTTTTACATCCCAACCCATCGTCCGTTTGATTTGTTCGACCCCGAACGCAAGGGCCATGTGAAATTGTATGTGAACCGCGTGTTCATCACCGAAAGCATTGATGGTCTTTTGCCACCGTTCTTGCGGTTCTTGCGTGGCGTGGTGGATTCCGAAGATTTGTCGCTGAACATTTCGCGTGAAATGCTGCAAACCGACCCTAAAATGGCGAAAATCAGCACCGGACTTGTGAAGCGCGTTTTGGGTGAGTTGGAAAAGAAAGCGAAAAAAGCGCCCGAAGAATTTGCGACATTCTGGGAAGCCTTTGGCGTGGTCTTGAAAGAAGGCCTGATCGAAGCCAATCCACACCAAGATCGTTTGTTAAAGTTGTGCCGTTTTGCGTCATCTGAACAAGGCGAACTCTCAAATCTAAGCGAATACGTCGCACGCATGAAAGACGGCCAAGACGAAATTTATTACATCATCGGCGACGACATGGAACAAGTCGCAAATTCTCCGCACCTTGAAGGCTTTAAAGCCAAAGGCGTGGAAGTGTTGTTGTTGATTGATCCGGTCGATGAGTTTTGGGTGCGGTCTATGGATCGTTTCGAAGACAAGGTGTTTAAATCCATCACCCGCAGCGACGCTGGACTGGACGACATTGCCGGCAAAGACGATGCGGACAAAGATGAAGATAAAACCAAAGATACACCGTCGTTGGACACCCTGATCGCCGCCATTAAGTTGGAATTGGGCGAAGACGTGAAAGATGTTCGGGTGTCTAAACGCCTTACCGACAGCCCTGTATGCCTGGTCGCAGACCAAGATGATATGGATGTTAATTTGGAACGTATGTTGCGCAAGCAAGGTCAATTGAACGGCCCCATGCCACGTGTGTTAGAACTTAACCCCAATCATGTCATCGTGTCCAAGCTTGCCGCGCGCGTCGAAAAAGGAACCAAGGATGATGATGGGCTGTTAAACGCTGCGGCCTATTTGTTGTTGGATCAAGCGCGCATCGCCGACGGTGAAGTGCCTACGGATTTGGCCGCATTTGCGAAACGTTTGTCTGCTGTTATGGAACATGCCTTATAGGGGACGTTTCATACGGCGGGTGGCAAAAAAACACTGACCTTAGGCCTTGTGGCCACTTTCGTTTTGGCGATCACCGCGTGTGCACCCAAAGTGGGATCACCTCAGTGGTGTGCTGACATGAAAGACAAACCCAAAGGGGATTGGTCAAGCAACGAAGTGGTGGATTTTGCGAAGAAATGCCTGTTGTAGGTGGCTTTATTGAGCCAGCTCAGGAGGCAACTTGCCCATGCGTTTTAAGCGCAACAGGGCGTAGTTGTGTTTTTTCTCACCAGCCTTGATGTACCATTCGACCGCTTTTTCAATGTTTTGAGGGTAACCTGGGTAGTCTTGTTCATAAAGCTGGCCCAGGTGGTACCACCCGGCGACAAAGCCGCGTTCCCCGGAAAGCGCGTACATGCTGATGGCGCGTTTGATGTTTCGTTTTGTGCCCCAGCCATTTTCAAAACATTGTGCCAGATTGTCCATGGCTTGGGCATGGGTGGTGCTGGCTTTTTGGAACAACCGAAAGGCAACAACGTGGTTTTTCACCACATATTCCCCATTCAGGTACATAATGCCGATATTATTCAGACCCGGCGGATGATCGTTCATCACCGACCTTTTGTACCAGTAATAAGCCCTTTCCAAATCAACGTCGGTGCCGCGTCCTAAGTGATAAATAAGGCCAACGGAAAATTGAGACGGGGCATGGCCGGTTTCGGCAAGCTGTAAAAATTGCGTAAGGGCGAGCCCAAACCGTCCATCTTTGACCAATTGTAACGCGTCCGTGTAACTTCCGCCGGCTTGTGCAGAGCTTGTGTTTAAAACAAAGCCCAACGCAAGCAGCCAAAGAATGACAAAACGTTTCAACACGTGTCTAAGCCTTATTCAAGTTCCGCAAAACATAAGATAAAATGCCGCCGTTGCGATGGTATTCAACTTCGTCCTGAGTATCAATGCGACATTTCAACACGATCACTTCACTGGACCCATCGGTGCGGGTGACGGTGCACGGCACGTCTTGGCCCGGCGTGATGCCACCGCCAAGATCAGCCAGATCGAATGTTTCGGTGCCGTCCAGTTTGAGTGTCGCCCGGGTCATGCCATTTTTGAATTCCAACGGCAACACGCCCATACCGACCAGATTTGATCGGTGAATGCGTTCATAAGATTCAACGATCACGGCCTTTACACCCAACAGCTTGGTGCCTTTGGCCGCCCAATCGCGCGACGACCCGGTGCCGTATTCTTTGCCCGCCACAACGACCAAAGGCGTCCCGTCGGCCTGGTGTTTCATCGCCGCATCATAAATAGACGTTTGCTCACCGTCATAGGTGGTCACGCCGCCTTCGGTGCCCGGGCACATTTCGTTTTTGATGCGGATATTGGCGAA
>JAESSV010000055.1 GCA_016763895.1 Magnetovibrio sp.
GCCGTTTTTGTCTTGAAATTTAATGTCGGCCGCTTTCGAGAAGTTTTGGCCAAGATAATGCGATGTTCCGGCTTGCAAAGCCTTACCGTCTTGCATCATGGCTTCGATGGTGTGGGTTTCGACGGCACCGGGGAAGCGTTCTGATTGTGATTTTTCTCCGGCAATAACCGGAATGGCCAGCCAATTTTCGGCCAAGGCTCGATATTCTTCCAACATGGTCTGGGTTTCCAAGCGTGCTTCTTCTTCGGTGGCGTGAGCCGTATGGCCTTCTTGCCACAGAAATTCCGAAGTGCGTAAAAACATCCGGGGACGCATTTCCCAGCGCACAACATTGGCCCATTGGTTGATTTTAACGGGCAGGTCGCGATAGCTTTGAATCCACTTGGCAAAGCTTTCGCCGATCATGGTTTCCGAAGTTGGGCGGACCACCAAGGGGCTGTCGAGCTTTCCAGCGGGTTCTAACTTGCCATCTTTGGAAACCAAGCGATGGTGGGTAACGACGGCCATTTCTTTGGCAAATCCGTCCACATGGGCCGCTTCTTTTTCAATCAGTTCCAATGGTATGAAAAGGGGGAAATAACAATTTTCATGGCCCGTTTCTTTGATGCGTTGGTCCAAACGGGCTTTTAAATGTTCCCAAATGCCATAGCCCCACGGTTTGATGACCATACAGCCTCGTACGCCCGAATTTTCTGCCATATCGGCTTCGGTGATGACTTCTTGGTACCATTTTGGTAAGTTAGATTCGCGCAAAAAACGGATCGCGGTTTTTTGGGCGTATTGTGCTTTTTTTGGGGCATAAAGATTACCATTGTATTTGTTGATTATGTTGGATCTTTGGTATCAAGCAAAGTCCGCTGAAAATCAAGAGCTGATCTAAAACATTGCTGTCAGCTTATGTGTGATGAACGCATAATTTGGACAAGGTAGATTGGGTGTTTTGAAAAAAAACGTGTAATTTCCATGCCTTAAAGAATTTTGTAGAGGCATTTTATCACAATATTAATTTTCGTGTAGCTAGATTGGATGAGCTGTACTAGTTTAATTGGATGGTTTTTAAAAAAATCAGAGACATATTGAGCCCATATATGGGCTTAAAATAAGGGGCTTAAAGCGTGGCGAACCACATTAATTTGAATGCTAAACGTTTAATCGAACACAAAATCGATAGTAACTTGGGAAAACGGACTTATTCGGCGCGAAGTCTACACGGGCAAGTGGTTCACGAGTTAGGACGCAGAATTGTATCTGGCGACATCCCCGAAGGATCCATTTTGCCCATCGAAACGGAATTGGGTGCTGAATTCGACGTGAGCCGGACGGCTCTTCGGGAAGGCATTAAAGTTCTGACCGCAAAAGGCTTATTGGTTAGCCGCACGCGTACCGGAACACGTGTTCGCCCCCGCAGCGATTGGAACATGCTTGATCCAGATATTTTGGTTTGGCGCTTGGAAACCAAGCATGATCGAGAATTTATCCAGGATCTGTTCGATTTTCGCTCGGCCATTGAGCCCATGGCGGCGTCTCTTGCTGCAAAGCGGGCAACCGATGAAGAAATTATCGAAATGAAACTCGCACTTGTCGGTATGCGAGAAGCCAAAAATAGCTATAATGCACACACTGAATATGACTTACGGTTTCATCTGTTGATTTTGTCGTGCTGTCGTAATGAGTTTTTGGCATCTTTGTTTACGTTGGTCGAAACCGCCATCCGATTCACGTTTGAACTGATTGATTATCAAGTGGATCAAGATTTAACCGATATTCACACCCCCATTCTGAAAGCGATTCAGGCGCGCGATGGGCAAGCCGCTCATGATGCAATGCTCGAACATTTGAAATATTCTCACGAATTAAACACAACAATCCTTGCTAAAATGGATGCTGAGTAATCGTCTGATACAATATGCATCTTTGATTAAACAACATGAAAAAAAATGACAAATACCCAGGTGCCAGTGGCGAGCAAATTAATAATCTCAAACCGGCCCCAAAAGTTTTAGGCTTACACCCGCTGATTTGGGTGGTGATTGTCATTATTGGTATTGCCGGTGCGCGCGCCTGCGACAAGGTCGAAGACCTTGGCTGTCATTTTTTTGAATGGTACGACGTTGAAGACGACCCCGGTAAACCCGGGGACGACGCAGGCAACTATGACGAAGAAGACGATCAGGGCGACAACCGAAAAGGTGATTAAGCCCAAATATTAAGGTTTGTGCTTGAGCGTAAAATATTTGAGCTTAAAATCTTTATTTCATGCTTTTCAGTTGGGCAATGATGGAATTATCCACGAGGCTTGGGAAAAGACGTTGCATGAAGACAAAAAAGCGTTCTGGACCCATTGGATAGCTTGAACGCGCGCCTTTTTCAATGGCAACCGCAATAGAGTTTGCAACGACTTCCGGTTCATCCAATTTCATTTTCATCGGCTCAATAAGGTGTTCAAATGCTTTCGTGGCACCCGTTTTGGCCGCACGTGGGGCAATATAAGTGACGCTGATGCCCTTTGGCGCCAGTTCACGACGCAAAGCATCTGTCAATCCGCGCACGCCAAATTTTGTGGCTGAATAACCTGCGAACAAGGGAAAAGCGATGTCGCCAAACATGGACCCCATGTTGATCAACGCGGGCGTTTTTGATTTTTCAAGGATCGGCAAAAGATCGCGGGTGAGCTGCATGGGCGCCAATAAATTTACATTCACCATCAATTGAAGCGCGCTGTCTTCGGCTTCGGACAACGGACCAACGGCAACAACACCGGCATTATTGACCAAAATATCAATGCCGCCAAAGGTGCTTACAGCACTGTCACGAATGGCTTCGCGGGCCTCAGACGTGGTGATGTCGCCAACCACTGTGGTGGCGTGCTCAGGGGCCGCCAGAGACGCTTTGGTTTCGGTCAAGCCAGCTTCGTTCATATCCGCCAAGACAAGCTTTGCACCGCGTTTGGAAAGAATGCCTGAAAGGGCGCGACCAATGCCAGATCCAGCGCCAGTGACAACAATTATTTTACCGTTAATGTTCATGGAAAATCCTATTCA
>JAESSV010000056.1 GCA_016763895.1 Magnetovibrio sp.
ATCATGGAAGCCGCCAACAGAGGCGCCGCCGAAGCCAAGGGCCACAACATCGGCCTGAACATTGCTTTGCCTTTCGAACAACACGAAAACCCTCACATCAGCCGTGAATTGACATTCGAATTCAACTATTTCTTCATGCGTAAATTCTGGTTTTCCTACCTGGCCAAAGCCGTGGTGGTGTTTCCGGGGGGCTATGGCACCATGGATGAATTCTTCGAACTGCTGACCTTGATCTCCACACGCAAAATGAGCAAACCCATGCCCGTGGTTTTGTATGGAAAGGAATACTGGGACGAAGTCATGAACCTCGATGTCATGGTCAAATACGGCACCATATCCCCCAGCGACCTAGAACTGTTCCACAAAACCGACACCGTCGACGAAGCCTTCGACTTCATCACAGAGCAACTCAAAAAACACCACCTCGATAGCCCGGGCGGGAGTATGTAAGAGGGGCAACTTTCAGACAAAATAAAATTTAAACGTCCGAGCCTGAGAATTCTCAAATGAGGTATAGGTCAATTTTAAAATGTAGGTGTGTTTTGGTGTATTGGCGTTTGCAAGGCACGTAAATTATCATCATATTTCGCACCGTCATTTTAAGTCTGTATGCGGGCTGATGTAGCCGTCAAGCCAGAAAACATTTTGTGATCGTGGATTTTGCTAATTGCATGACGCATCATATCGGTTGTAAAAATAACAAAGACAGTATACCTTTAGGTTTAATAATACATTTTGACACAATATGTGGATATTCTGCTTTGTTGTCATTGCATAACGTGCAAATATAATCGCCTCTATGGGCTAGCACGCCAGAAGTATCACATGTGATGGTGGTATTTAACTGTTGCTTAGTGGGTTCGGTTGTAATATATAATTCGGCGCTAGAAAAAATTTTGAAATGGGAAACGTAGCGATGCCTCCTTTAATGCCTGGTCGGGACCAGAATTTAAATTTAACGCTGAGAAATCATAGCGATGAAGCGGATGATGAGGGGGCACTGAGTGCATCAAACGAATTTCGCGAAGCGGCTGATGAAAGTGGTTCTGAAATGTTTGATATATTGTGCGTAGAAGCTGGCGATCCTGAGTAAAAAAGCAGCATATAGATAGGCCGAAGACCCTGAGCAAGAAGGTATAATTGCGCGTAATGGATGATTTAAAGAAACTAAGAAGAGCTGCTGTCATCCAAAATTCAGGACAGCAGACTGCGAAATTATACACTAAAAAAATACAAAAAAAATTTAAAACGAAAGATTACGAATTGGTCTTTCGTAATGGTGATATTTTGATAGATCGTTTTTTTAAAGTGTATTTATCTGAGTTGGATACATTTAAGAAAGAACACAAAATCGAAAAAAGCAAAATTAATCACCCTAAAATTTCGGCATTGTCTATTCGGGCTTTTCAAGAGTTGGGGGCCGACCAGTTTTTTTCTTTAAAAAACAAAGGTAAGGTTATTCATAATAATGCCTTTGTCGAAAGGGCATTTTCTGATTTTGCATATCGGTATACATGCTATTATCTGCGGGTTGATCCTCGTAAAGTCGACCCGCTGATACGGAGAGACTTTCACGTCTGCATGTCGCGTAACTGGAAAATTTGTACCAAATGGGGCAGTTGGGCGAAACTTATTTTCGTGTTGTCCCTTGGCACCTTAAATACGGCAGAAAATTCCTGTTAAATTGAAATATGGTCGCGGTTGGTCCATATTCTCAACAAAAAAGCGCCACACCTATCCGGTATGGGGCTTAATCTTTATGGGGAGGCTCGCCCTTAAGCTGGCGTGCGTCCCACCAATTTTTCGTAGTCTTCGCGCAATGTTTTGGTGAGCTCGCCGACGGCGTAGGTTTTGTCGTCGATGGTGCCGACGGGGGTGACTTCGGCGGCGGTGCCGGTCAAGAAGACTTGGGTGACGTTGGCGAGTTCTTCGGGCAAAATTGTGCGCTCAACGATTTCGATGCCACGGGCTTTGGCCAGGTCAATGACGGTGCGCCGTGTGATGCCATCCAGAAAACAATCGGGCGTTGGGGTGTGCAGTTTGCCATCGCCCATTTCCATGAAAATGTTGGCGCCCGTTGCTTCGGCCACATGACCCCGATAATCCAACATCAAAGAATCGGTAAATCCATGGCTTTCTGCATCGTGTTTGGACAACGTTGCAATCATGTACAGGCCGCAAGCCTTGGCATGAACGGGGGCCGTATTGGCCGCCGGACGGCGCCATTTTGATGTTTTGAGGCTGATGCCTTTTTCACGAGCTTCGGGGGAGAAATAGCTGGGCCATTCCCACGCGGCAACAGCCAGATGGATGGTGTTGCTTTGTGCCGCAACGCCCATCATTTCGCTGCCGCGCCACGCAAGGGGGCGCAGGTAGCCATCGGTGATGCCGTTTGCCGTACAAGCATCCAGACACGCCTGATTGATTTCATCGACGCTGTAAGGGATATCAAAACCCATGATTTTGGCCGAATTGATCAAGCGTTCAGAGTGTTCTTGAAGCTTGAAAATCTTGCCAGAATACATGCGCACGCCTTCAAATACGCCGGATCCGTAATGCAAGGTGTGGGTCAGCAGATGAACATTGGCATCGCGCCATTCGACCATTTTACCATCGTACCAAATTTTGCCATCACGATCATCGTATGCAGGACCAGCCATCGTCATTTCCTTTTTAAGCAAGATTGTTATTGCTTTTTTTAGCAGGAGCACCAATATGTGTCAATATTACTGACATAATTTTTGAAAGACCTTGAAATGGCGAATGAATCTCCGCTACCCGAAGAAGATTTGCGACAAGCCTTAGAGCTATTATTTTTTGCTTACCGGGGTTTTACGGGCGAAGCAGACGCCATCTTGGCCGATTTTGGTTTAGGCCGGGCCCATCACCGGGTGATTTATTTTGTCAAACGTAACCCCTTGCTTTCGGTGAACGCGTTGTTGTCTATTTTAAAAATCACCAAACAAAGTTTATCGCGTGTGTTGGGGCAATTGGTGCGGGAAGGTTTTATCGACCAAAAAACGGATAAGGTTGATCGCCGCCGCCGCACACTCATCTTGACCGACAAGGGGGATGAGCTCGAAGCTCGCCTAACCGCTTGCCAAACCGCGCGCATCTCGCGTGCGTTCGAAGCCACGGGCCCCGACGGAGTTGAAGGCTTTAAAAAAGTCCTCATCGAAATCATTAACGAAGAAGATCGCCGGGACTATACAGGTGGCGCTCCACATACGGGTTAAGTATGTTAGTCTGTGCAAAATGATTCAAGGCGGGGGATTTTTAAGGCATGGAAGCAGACCTTCCTCATATTTTGGTGGTGGATGGTGACGATCGCTTGAGACGTCTTCTGCGGAAGTATCTCAGCGAGAACGGCAATGTTGTGCTGACGGCGACCGATGCCGAAAATGCCCGTTCCATGTTGGAAAGCTTTACCTTTGATCTGATTATTTTAGACCTGATGATGCCGGGGGAAAGTGGTCTTGAATTTGCCGAAAGCTTTCGAAAATTGTCTGACGTGCCGATTTTGATGTTGACCGCCATGGGCGAAATTGAAGATCGCATTCGCGGCCTTAAACACGGTGCCGACGATTATTTAACGAAACCGTTTGAACCACGAGAATTATTGTTGCGGGTGAACGCGATCTTAAAACGGGTTGCGCAGCCCGTGAACCACGACGACAAGGCCAAAATCATTTCCCTTGGTCAAAGCTCGTTTGATGTGGAACGCGGTGAATTGAG
>JAESSV010000057.1 GCA_016763895.1 Magnetovibrio sp.
TGTTATTGTGGGCATCACGGCTGTATTGAAACGTTTTTATCCGGCCCCGGCCTCAGCCGTGACCACGAATTTCACACCAAACAAAGAGCTTCTGGACCAAGTGCTTCTGGGCCAAGTGCTTCTGGGCCAAGAGCTTCTGGGCCAAGAGCTTCTGGGCCAAGAGCTTCTGGACAAGACATTTCGGTTTTGGACCTGCACGGCAACCCAGCCGCCGATGCCACGCTCAAACGTTATGAACACCGCTTGGCCCGTGCCATTGCCACCGTGATCAACATTTTGGACCCAGACGTCATTGTGTTGGGCGGGGGGCTTTCCAACCTTAAACGCCTGTACACCAACGTGCCCAAAATCTGGGCCCCGTGGATTTTTTCAGACACCTGCACCACACGGCTGGTTCAAAATGTACACGGCGACAGTTCGGGGGTGCGGGGGGCGGCCTGGCTTTGGGATTAAGGCTCTGGGATTAAGGCTTTGGGATTAAGGCTTTGGGATTAAGGCTTTTTTTTTGGGGGGGGTAAGGCGCCAGATCTAGTTGGCAAGCTTGGGTTTCGCCGGAGCATAGCCTTGCCGGGCTGATTTATGTATCCAGACAGAGGCCATTTTTACGTTTTTTGGCAAGCCCAAGCCTTGTTCCAACAAAAGTCCAATTTCATATTGAGCCACCTTGTTACCAAGTCTTGCCGCTTTGAGGAAAAACTCAGAGGCTTTATGGTCATTTTTTGGGAACCCTGTGCCATCATGGTACATGATGCCAAACGTCAACAACGGCCCCGGTTTCATGCCGGGCAACGCTTTGGCAAACAAAACTTGAGCTTTATTTTGGTTTTTGGGCACACCAAGCCCGCTTTCGAACATAACACCCAACTCATAAAAGGCTTTAAAATTACCTTTTTTTGCCGCCTTCACATATAATTTAAGGGCCAATTTAAGGTCTTTTGCGACACCTTCGCCGTTTTCGTACAATTGAGCCAAGGCCAACATCGCCCCGCCATGGCCTTTTTTTGCCGCTTTTTCAAACCATACGGCGGCCGAGGCCGGGTCCGGCGTTTGCCCCACGGCGGCCATATACATCTTGCCAATTTTAAAGAGATCCTCGGGTCTGCCATGGCGTTCGATTTGGGCGATCGTATCTTTGCGTTGTTTGGCCACGGCGTCTTGGGCGTTGCTGATCATGCCCCGATCGCGTTGAGCTTGGATATAGCCTTTAAAGGTTTCAAGAAGCCGGGGAACGTTTAGGTCTTTTTGATCCCAAAGCGCAACCTGTTCAGGCACCCGTTTTCGCATATAACGGATATAATCGCTGCAATGGATCTCTTCCAAGTTTTTGCGAAACATCACCAAGTCCGACGAAAGCTTATCAACCTTCAAATCCTGATAAGCCTGTTCTTCGTACAACCACGCCTCACATTCCACATCCAACACCCGCATCGTCAAAATGCGGTCTTCAAGATATTGTTTGCCGTGGCCCATCAATTCATGAACCAAAACAGCCGCAAGTTTGTTTAAGGTTTGGCGAATGCCATCGCGGCCAATCAGCATGGTAAATTTCTTACCGCTGGACTTTTCGTCAAATTTTTCGATAAACGTCGGCAAAAACAAAGCGTTTTGAATCGAAGCTATTTTATGGCTTCGGGGCGGATAAGCGGGATCATAAACAATCACCACCGGCCCGGCTTTCTTCAACATGTCAATCACAGCCATGCTACGCGGCGACCTGGCCGCCAAAAGATCCAGGGCCTCAACAACCTTATCGACTCCTTGTTGCGACGACATCGTTGAGTGGCGAACATTTGAAGGACAGGGAAAGCCAAGGATAACGATGCCCAAATGAACATACATTTTGTTATCGCATTGATAAAAATTTGCTTGAGCAAAAGCAACATTGGCGAATCCCATCCCGCTCAACACCATGAGCAGCCAACTCAACCGCCAGAGCGGAGCAAAAATTCGACATACTTTTTGAGCGCAGGCAAAGATCAATGGCGTTCCCCTAGACACAAAATATAGCGTTTGCCCCCAAGGCAAGTAAGTTCCTCGACAACCACACGAAAAGGCTTCTCCGCTCTTCAAACCCAAAAAACAGAAGGGGCATATCTTTGCGGCGCATATACATAAGAAGCAGAAACGCCCGCCAATACGGCACCACAAATCACAACTAATTTTATCATTACATTGTCCCTAACATTTACAAAGATTGTAAACACCATGTGATGTTAGTCAACTTAGCAATCGTAATTAAAATATCATATACCCTCTAAAGATTTAAGACTGTACACGTTAGGGCATTAAAAGGGCGGAAAAAGAATCCGCCCGCCCTTTCTCGTAACTTGCTTGAGCAACTTATGGAAAGGTGTAGTAGGATAAAAAAGTTCACACGAAACAAACCTAGAAAAAAGTTTACTTTTATACCATGTGAACGATGTGTGAATAAAATGTCCAAATCTAATTCTTAAATGTTTGAAATTTAAAACACTTAAGAATTTTGATAAACTAGATTTTATTAGCGGCGGTATTCATAACCATCTGTAAACAAACATAAGAGTTAGGAAAACCCGATGGATTGCCGTTCAGTGATGGCCCCAATTAAGGTCCGTATATACACCGATGAACTGGTCAGCAGCGTCATAGGTTTCATGGTTGAAAAACACATGGGGCTGGTCCCCGTCACCGAACGCGATGGCACGTTTGCTGGCTTGATCAGTGGCGATAATCTCATGAAATTTTTGCTGCCGCGCAGCTTATCCAGCATGGGCGAAGGCGGCGGTTTGATGCAACGCGGTTTTAACATTCACAAACGCGCAAGTTATCTCAATGAAACCGCCACCGAAATGCAAGACCGTCTGGACACCCTCAAAGAGCGCCCCATCGGAGAAATTTTAGACCGAAACGTCGAAGTTGCCCGTCCAGACATGCCCATGATTGATGCCTTGATGATGATCAAAGACAAACAATACGTGGTCCCCGTGGTGGATGACGACCATAAACTTGTTGGCGCGATTTCTTTCTTTTCGGTGCTCTATGGCTTAAGCGACGAATACGACCGGGAAACCGCCGAGGCCCAGAAATGCGCCGAACGCAAACAACGCGAAAAAGACAAGGACGCCACCCCATGAACCCACACGATACAGGTCCAGCAGTTGAACACGCGATCATGTTTGGCCTTGATCCTTTGTGGTTGAGCACCGGCCTTTTGATCGTGTCTTATGTGGTGTTGTTGAGCGAACGCTATAACCGCACCGTGGTCGCTATGTTGGGGGCCGGGTTGGTGATCATCACCGGGGTTGTGTCGCAAAACCAGGCCATTGAAGCCATTGATTTTAACACCATCGCCTTGCTCACGGGGATGATGATTATTGTCGCCATCACCCGCACCTCGGGGGTTTTTGAATTCATCGCCATTTGGTCGGCAAAAAAGGTCAAGGCGGACCCCATGGGCATTTTGCTTGTCTTGTCCGTGGTGACAGCGTCTTTTTCAGCCTTTCTCGACAATCTAACCACCGTATTGTTGGTGGTGCCCATCGCCTTGTTGATTGTTGAAAAGCTTAAGGTTACCCCTTATCCCTTTTTGTTTTCACAAATTATTGCATCGAATGTGGGCGGCACCGCGACCTTGATTGGCGACCCCCCAAACATTTTGATCGGGTCAGCCACCGGGCTTTCGTTCCTGCAATTTCTCACCAACTTAGGCCCCATATCGCTTCTTATCATGGTCATTATGGTGCCTATTTTTAAGTTTTTATGGGGCAAAGAATTGGTCGCCACCGACGAAGACCGGGCCAGCATCATGCGGTTTCGAGAAGCCGAAAGCATCGCCGATAAACGCCTAATGTATATTTCGCTCAGCGTCTTAACCTTGGTCATCATCGGCTTTATCGTTGGCGAACAGTACCATATCCCGCCCGGCACCATCGCCATGTTTGGCGCCGCCGTATTGGTTTTGGCGGCCAGTTTCCAAATGAACAGCGAAGATCAAGCCAAACTTTTGCATGGCGCTTTGTTAGAGGTCGAATGGGCCGCACTGTTGTTTTTCATCGGCCTTTTTATCATCGTCGCGGGGGTTGAACAGGCGGGTCTTTTAACCATCTTGGGCGAAGCGCTGATAAACTTCACCGGTGGCGACCCGGCCACCACGGCCTATGCCACTTTATGGTTATCGGCGGTGGTCTCGGCCGCCGTCGACAACATCCCCTTTGTCGCCACCATGATCCCCATGGTCCAAAGCATGGAAACATCCTTGGGCGGTGCCGCCGCACTTGAACCCGTGTGGTGGTCTTTGGCTTTGGGCGCTTGTTTGGGCGGGAATGGATCGCTGGTCGGGGCCGCAGCCAACGTTATGGTATCGGGTCTTAGCGAGCGGGCGGGTTATCCCATCAGCTTTTTCAAATTTTTGAAATTCGCATTGCCGCTCATGTTGCTGACCATCGTCATCGCAAACATCTACATTTACCTGCGCTATTTTATGTAAATTCAGGCTTTGACATCCATCAAATTTTGCGCCATTTCTGCGCCGACTTGCACCACCTTAACCCCCGCGTTATAGGCATTTTCGGCGGTGATGAGGCTGGCAAATTCAGTTCCAAAATCGACGGAGTTGTTAAACGCGCCAAAACCGGGGCCTAAATCGGTTGAGGTGCGAACCGTTGCCAGAACGCCACCCGCAGAATATTGCGTGGTTGATGTTTGCTGAACGCTGAGGGTCTTGGCTTGAATTTCGACCCGCTTGCAATCCGGCGTGCTTGAATTTGCAATATTGTCCGCAGACGCCGCAACCCGTTGTGCGTTCACGTTCAAACCTGAAATTGCGCTGGTTAAAATACCATTTCCCACACCAAAACTCCTCTCGTCACAAGCGATATCAAAGCCTGTCACCAGTATGATGAACCAAGGCTGACCTGTCTGTGACCTAGATCACAAAGACAAACTAACGGTTTGTCCCATGGCTTGAGGATTGCCGTGAATCACCAAAGCGGTGCCTTCATAGGCTTGAATGGCTTTTTCAACGGCTTTTGGATTTAGCCGTTGGGAATCACCTTGAAATTCGGTGGCGGCTTGCTTTTTTTGCCGGTCATCAAGCATGCTCACGAACATGGTTGAATAAGTTTCAAACTTTCCGGCTGTATTCGTTAGCGGCTGAAAGTCTGGTTTCTTTTGACGCCGATTTAAATCAGCATAACTTTCATAGTTAAACTGAGTGGTGGTTTGAATATCGTTTTGATTGCCAATGGCGTCGACGGGGCCACTTACAGCAGACGCAACCCCCCGCGATCCGGACGCCATACGTCCAGACGAGGCACTTGGTACCGGGACAACATTCATAGGTCTGGCGCTCAAAGCCATAACCCCTCCTTACACGCCGGGCCAAAAAAGGAACTCAAGAAAAACAAGGCCTTGGACGCACTAAACCCCCGACCATGCCAATCCTTTCTGGTGTCACGACCGAAGCATATATTTAAGCGCTCAAATCTGGCACCACATTCTGATGGTACCGTTTGAGTTATGGTTAATATTATACATCTATTTTCGAGCATTAAGCGAGTATTTTCCCCCAACTCCTTACCGCGGCGGGCTGAGAAACGCGGTCATTGCAGCAAAGGTTTCTGCCGTAAACAGGTTGCTATGGTTGGCTTCTTTGACCCACAAAGCCGTTTTGGGTTCCTGAGCAGCCGCAAAAAGAGCGCGGCCTTGAGTTTGCGGCACGGTCCAATCTTCATCCCCATGAACCACAAATACGGGGGAATCGATGTCTTTGATTTTCGACAAGCTGTCATAGCGGTCTTTTAACAAGATGCTCACGGGCAGGTATGGATAATGAACCTTGCCCGCGTCCACCATGGACGTGAACGGGGCCTCTAAAATCACCGAGGCCACGGGTTGACCCAGTTTGGCTTGCTCGCTGGCCATGGCGACCGCAACGGCGGTGCCCAAAGATTCCCCGTATAAGACCAGATTTTTTCCGACGGCACCTTGTTTTGCCAAATAAGCCAAAGCGGCCCGGGCATCAATCATCAAGCCGGTTTCCGTGGGTTTTCCGGGATTCCCGCCAAAGCCCCGGTATTCGACCATCATCATGCCGTAACCGGCGTCAAGAAAGGCCATTGCGCGATCTCCACGGGCGCCCAACGTTCCGGCATTGCCATGAAACAAAACCACCCAAGGCTTGGCTGGATCGGACGGCGGCTGAACCCAGGCAAACAACGTCAATCCGTCTTCGGTCGTGATATTCACAACCGTCATCTCTGGCACACCACTTTGCTGAGGCGTGGGTGTGAAGTTGTCGGGGTGATACAGAAAACTGCGTTGAGCCAAATACATCACGACCATCAACACGCCATAGAATACGAAAATGGTGGTCAAAAGTTGAAGCATAATGAAAACAGCACCTTTTTTAGGTTGGGCTTTTTTATATTGGTATTTTTTCGATGGGGTGTGATTCTCTATCATGAAAAAACATATCATGATTTTTCTAAAAACTGGACTCTGGTGATGTGAAACGCCATGATCCGCCCATGAACAATACTCTGACACATCAGGCTCCCATCCAGGCTCCTATCATTGTCGCCATCACGGGCGCCACGGGGGCTATTTATGGCATCGAAGCCTTGCGCGCGCTCAAAGATCTGAACATCCCCACCCATCTTGTGGTCACCGAAGCCGGCGCCTGTACGTTGACCTATGAAACAAATCTCAGCCTTGACGACGTCCGCGCATTGGCGACCACGTCTTACAACAACAAAGACGTCGGGGCTGCGATTGCCAGCGGGTCTTTTCCCACGGCCGGCATGTTGGTGGCACCGTGTTCCGTTAAAACCTTGTCTGGGATTGCCAATTCTTTTGCCAACAATCTGGTGATCCGCGCCGCCGACGTGTGCCTCAAAGAACGCCGCCCGGTGGTGTTGATGGTGCGCGAAACGCCCCTGCACAAAGGCCATTTGGATTTGATGAGCCGCGCGTGTGACATTGGCTGTACCATTGCTCCGCCCGTCCCGGCCTTTTACACCAAGCCCGAAAACATCAACGACATTGTGCGCCATACGGTCGGGCGCAGTTTCGATTTGTTTGGCATTCAACACGACCTTGTTAAACCGTGGGCCGGAACCTTAAAATGAGCCAAATAGAATGGTCAGACACGCTTAAATTCGGGCTTGGTTTTCAAGACGCCGATCACGAAGAAGCGGTTGAATTGATGAACGCCTTGCAAACCTGTTGTGACGCCGACCTGCCCCAGGTTTTTGCGCACCACGTCAAACATTTAACCGCGCACCTGGCCCGCGAAAACGAATTGATGCAACGCATTGGTTTCTTCGCCATGGATATGCATATGGGCGAACACGAACGGGTTTTAGCCGAAACCTCGGATATTCAAGAAAAACTGGACGCCGGAGACATAGAAACGGTGCGCGCCTACGTCACCACCACCCTGCCCCAATGGTTCATGGACCACTTAAACAGCATGGACATGATGACCGCCCAGTTTGCTTTGCAAAAGGGTGAAACCTAGCTTTATAACGACAATGAAATAATTTATTGCCATTGGGTTTAATCTTGCTATAAATAACACTTAAAGGGAGTGTATTATGGCAAACAAAAACCACATGTCGATCCCCGACGTACGTGCCAGATTAAAAGAGCTAGCCGTTGAACACGGCATTGAAGAGCTAAGTGATCTGGCTGATCAAATGTATCGACGCAAGCTTAAAGCGCAACGTGCTCCGGTAACTTCTCAAAGAATGACGCTAAGCTTAGCTGCTGAAATACGTGAATACATAGACAATAGCCCTACAGCATCGAACCAACAAATTGCTGATCATTTCACTGTGAACCCAGGCAGGGTCAGTGATGCTTTGGAAAGAGATTAAACATCACACGTTGGAAGCCTTTGCCTGAACAATCAAATCGCACAGTTCACGCACGGCCCCTTTGCCGCCACCTTTTTGGGTGACGTAGTGGGCGGCGTCTAGGGCTTCGTCTACGGCGTCCGCGACGGTGATGCCAAGACCCACATGGGCCATTAAAGCCACGTCCGTCAAGTCGTCTCCGATGTGGGCGATTTCATTTAATTCCAGGCCAAGTTCGGCGCGGATTTCGACCAGAGCGCGGACTTTATCGTCGGCACCGATGCGCACATGTTGAATGCCTAAGTGTTCTGCACGGGTCAGGCTTGAAACCTGTTTGCTGGCCGAAATGATGCACATGTGCAGGCCCGCTTGGATGGCCAATTTAATGCCCAAGCCGTCTTTGACATTGAATTTACGAAACTGGGTGCCGTCGTCTGAATAATACAAGCCGCCATCCGTCATCACGCCATCGACATCCAAAGACAACAATTTGATGCCGCTCAGGCGGGCTTTAAAGTCTTGTACGTTCAGTTTTTCGGTCATCTCAGCCCCTATTTTCAACATTCCCCCCTTAATAGCCTTTTCTTTTGCCCAAGCGAAGGCTAAACCGAACACATTATGAAGACACCAGTTCCATTTGTATTGTTTGACGATGCCCAAATGCAAGCCGGGGCACAAAACGAGGCGCAAAACGGGGCGCGCCTGTATGTGAACCCGGTGCGGGTTATTGCCTGTTCTCAAGCGAAAAACGTGTCGGAAACTTTGGCTGACATCGACCAAGCCCTCAAAGATGGGTTTCATGTGGCGGGCTATTTGGCTTACGAGCTGGGCTATCTGCTTGAAGACAAACTCACCCCCCTATTGCCCCCCACCCAAGACCAGCCGTTGATTTGGATGGGTGTTTTTAAGGAGCCTCAAATCCTTTGTGGATCTGAGATTTCTAATTTAATGACCGATTGGGCCCAAAAAAGCCACTCCGCCAGCGCCCCCAAGGCCCAAATCAGCCGCGCAGATTATTTAAAGTCCGTCG
This sequence comes from Magnetovibrio sp., assembly GCA_016763895.1. GTDB lineage: Bacteria > Pseudomonadota > Alphaproteobacteria > Rhodospirillales > Magnetovibrionaceae > JANLGW01. The sequence goes on from JAESSV010000057.1 coordinate 8,866, forward strand.
CCACCATTCAAGATCACATCCGCGCCGGAGACGTCTATCAAATCAACTACACATTCAAACAAGACTTTGATTTCACAGGCTGCCCCAAGTCTTTTTATGCAAGGCTGCGCACCCGGCAAAAGGCTGCATTTGGGGCCTTTATCCAAACCGAACAACAACACATTCTGTCCCTTTCGCCCGAGCTTTTTGTCAAAACCAAACATAAAATGGCCCACACCCGCCCCATGAAGGGCACGGCGCCCCGCGCCGCCAACCCAAAATCCGACCAAGAGATGCGAAATTGGTTGGCGGGGGATGAAAAATCCAAGGCCGAAAACCTTATGATCGTTGATTTGTTGCGCAATGATTTGAGCCGCATATCAAAAGTGGGCACGGTTAAGGTCACGGATTTGTTCACGGTTGAGACCTATCCAACCTTGCACCAAATGACATCGGGCATTGAATCCCAGCTCACCGACAACACGACTTTTTCAAGCCTTATCAAAGCATTATTCCCATGCGGGTCGGTCACAGGAGCGCCCAAAGTTAAAGCCATGGAGCTCATCCGCAGCTTAGAATCCAGCCCCCGTGGCGTGTACACCGGGGCCATTGGCTATGCCTCAATCAAGGACGGTGTGCGCTTTAACGTTGCCATCCGCACGCTCACGTTGGACGCACATAACAACGGCGAAATGGGCATTGGCAGTGGTATTGTTTACGATTCGAACCCCCAAGACGAATGGGATGAATGCCATTTAAAAGCCCGCTTTGTCACCGACCCGGACCCGTCTGATTTCCAACTTTTGGAAACCCTAAAATGGAGCGCGGCTACAGGATTTACCTTGTTGGATGGTCATTTGGATCGGTTAAAATCAGCCGCCGCATATTTTTGTTATCCCTTCGATCAAGCCTTGATCGAAGCCACCTTAAACGAGGCCGTCACGGGGCAAGAACCGTTGCGGGTCCGCTTGACCTTGGCGTGTGGCGGGCAAATATCCGTAACAGCCCAGCCCTTAAACGCGCTCACAAAAATGACCTTTACCGTGTCCGACCAAGCCCCGGATGCCAACAGCCCGTTCACCTTTCACAAAACCACCCGGGGTGATTTTTATGACCATGCACGAACCGCTCAAGCGGGGGACGAGGTCTTGTTTACAAATGCCAAAGGCGAAATTACCGAAGGCTCGTTCACCAATATTTTTGTCGAAATCAACGGCAAGCTGTACACGCCACCGCTGTCGTGTGGGCTTTTGGCCGGAACGTTGCGCCAAGACCTTGTGCATCAAGGCCACGTTTTTGAAGCCGTGTTAACCGCGAAAGACTTAAGCGCCCCCAATAAAGTATTCCTCGGCAATTCGGTTCGGGGTTTGGTGCACGCACACCCCCTCAACAGATCCCCTGTGACTAACGATACATCCCGTGTGACTGACGACACAGCCAAGCGGACCTCGTGTCGATAAGGTTATGTTATCGAACCCACGGACAGAGGTACACGCAGATGGCTCATTTTAAAACCAAACACCCCCACAAGAAAAGAAGCGAGCTGTCGACATTGATGCTGTTGAGCGTTTTGACGTTGGGTATTTTAGGGTCCATGATGGTCACCAATATTTTTTCCTTTTCAAGTTTCTCGAAAACCAATGCGGTGAGCCTTGGTGGCGTTGAACTGGGATCGAGCTTGGACTCCTTTCGCGACCAACAACCGCAGGCCACGTCTGACCTGACACGTTTTGGCAGCCTCACCATGACCTTCGCGGATCTCGATTCAGCCTATCGGATTTGGTACGGTGAAGATGGGCAAAACACCGTGGCTTACAAAGCGCGTCAAAGCCGCGTTATTGACGGCATCAGCGAAGACGAATTTGTCGGTCAATTGTCCATGGAATATGGCCCGCCGTCCCTGTCGTCTTGTTCCAGACGGGTTATGGATGGCATTCGGGACTGTCATTTCAGTTGGTGGGTGCCGGACAATGTCCGCATTGATTTAAACAGCCGCCAAATCAAAAAATCATCCGGACCCCAGATTCAAATCACCCTGCAAATCACCGATACCCGCATGAATATGCGTCTTCAACAACAATCGGCACGAAAAGGGACTTCCGTCAGCATGTTCTAGACGCTAAGATGTCGCCAAGCCTGACATTCACTGGAACATTGATACACTATACATGAGCGGTACCGTTACCCTATCTAATCCTTCGGCGAAAACTCTTGACGACATAGACTTCGGTCTTGACCTGCGCGTCGAGATCAAACGCCTGTGCGCCGAGAAAAATGCCATTATTTTGGCCCACTATTACCAAGACGGTGAAATCCAAGACTTGGCTGATTTTGTAGGAGATTCTCTGGATCTTTCCCGCAAAGCCGCCGCCACAAATGCGGACATGATTTTGTTCAGCGGCGTGACCTTTATGGCTGAGGTTGCCAAAATTTTATCGCCCAACAAAACCGTGATTGTGCCCGATGCGGATGCGGGCTGTTCGTTAGAAGATTCCTGTCAAACCGCCGAATTCAAAGCGTGGCGGGATGCGCACCCGGACCACATATCCCTCACCTATGTCAATTGTTCAGCCGAAGTCAAAGCCTTGTCCGATGTCATCGTCACGTCTTCAAGTGCCGAACACATCATCAATAACTTGCCCAAGGATCAACCGATCTTGTTTGCGCCCGATCGCCACTTGGGGGCATTTTTAAAACGCAAAACCGGACGCGACGACATGGTGCTTTGGCCCGGAACCTGCATTGTTCACGAACAATTTTCGGCCCGCGAAATCAGTCGCCTGAAAACACGCAACCCAACCGCCCTCGTCGCCAGCCACCCCGAATGCCCCGACAGCATTGTCGAAGTTTCCGATTACGTGGGGTCGACCAGTGGCATTTTGAATTTTGTGAACGACAATCCCGCCACCACCTTTATCGTGGCGACGGAACAAAACATCCTTCACCAAATGGAAAAAGACACGCCGAACAAAACATTTTTAGCAGCCCCCGGCGCGGATGGCTCGTGCAATTGTGCCATTTGCCCTTACATGGCCCTTAATACCTTGGAAAAAATCTATTTGGCCTTGGTCAATGAAGGCCCCCGCGTGGAAATGCCTGAAGACTTACGTATGGGGGCTTTAAAACCCTTGGAACGCATGCTTGAGCTTGCCCCAACAGCAAAGTCAGATCAAAATGCAGCCTGAAA
>JAESSV010000058.1 GCA_016763895.1 Magnetovibrio sp.
CCCGCCATGGTGACACCATCGGTCCGCATATAGGTGATCAAACCCACGGTTGCGCCGCCGATGTTAACGCCTTCATACAGCTTTTGCGCCACTTGCATGGTTTTGCGCGCGGCAAAATACAGCTTGCGTGCGGCTTCTTGTTGCAATGTCGAGGTGGTAAACGGCGGAGATGGGTTGCGCCGCGATTTCTTTTTATCAATCTTGGCGACAGAAAACGGTCCGGCTTCGATGGCTTTTTGGGCCGCCATGGCATCGGCTTCGTTTTTCAGGTCGTACTTGGTGAGTTTGGTGTTGTCCAAGATCGTAAGGTTTGCATTCACCATCACCCCGGAACCGGTGTCAAAGGTGGTGCCCACGGACCAGTATTCTTGGGGTTTGAATGCATCAATTTCAGATTCGCGCTCGCAAATCAGGCGAAGAGCCACCGATTGCACCCGACCCGCAGAACGAGACCCCGGAAGCTTGCGCCACAAAACGGGGCTTAACGTAAAGCCCACCAAATAATCCAAAGCCCGGCGCGCCATATAGGCGTCAACCAGTTCAATGTCGAGATCGCGCGGGTGGTTGAAGGCGTCTATAATGGCGGACTTGGTGATTTCATTAAAAACGACGCGCTTAACTTCGACGCCCTTCAGCGCTTTTTTATTTTCCAAAACTTCGCGCACATGCCAGGCAATGGCTTCGCCTTCACGATCCGGGTCAGTCGCGAGAGACAGTTGGTCAGCGCCTTTGAGCGCGGCGACGATGTCTTTGACGTGTTTGTTCGCCCGCGCGTCAATTTCCCATGACATGGCGAAATCTTCATCGGGGCGCACCGACCCATCCTTGGACGGAAGGTCGCGGATGTGCCCATAACTGGCGAGGACTATATAATCAGGCCCCAAGTACTTATTGATGGTTTTGGCCTTTGCAGGCGATTCTACGACGACAACGTGCATGCTTTTATGGTGCCAATTCTTTAAGTGTCTAACAACGCAACACGGTTCCCAGGATGGCGTTCCAAGCGTCCGGCAAGTTCCATTTCAAGGAGCACCAAAGAAACCGTAGAACATGAGAATTGGCAGTTACGGATCAATTCGTCAACAGTAACTGGTGATGGAGACAACATTTCTTGTATTTCGGTTCGTGCAATCTCAAGCTCTTTATCATCGGGAAATGGCAATGACGGTTGTTGATAATCTAAGGGTTTCCGGGCCTGTAGGCCACTTTGAACAAGGCTATTTAAGACCTCTAATACATCACTTGAACCTTGGATGAGGTGAGCGCCTTGTTTGATTAAATTATTGCAACCTTGGGCCCGTGGGTCACTCGGAGCCCCCGGAACGGCGAACACTTCGCGGTTTTGTTCCAGGGCCATGCGGGCGGTAATCAGCGATCCTGACCGCAGTGAAGCCTCAACCACGACCGTAGCTCTGGCCAGGCCTGAAATGATGCGGTTGCGTCTTGGGAAATGTCGGGCTTTGGGTTGGGTGCCCAATTCGATTTCGGACACGATGACACCTTGCGCTTTGATCTCTTCATATAATGTGTCGTTTTCTTTGGGGTAAATAACATCCACACCGCCGCCCAAAACGGCAATGGTCCCGGTGGCAAGTGAGCCTTGATGAGCCGCGGCGTCCAGACCACGGGCCAAGCCTGAGGCCACCAAAAACCCAGCCTGGCCCAATTCGTTTGAAATTCGCCGCGCAAAATTGCGCCCGTTAAGCGAAGCATTGCGGGCGCCAATCACGGCGATGGTGCGCTTGGTCAGCAGATGAGGATGCCCCAAAGCGCTGATCACAGGGGGCGCGTCATCAATGTGCGCCAACAAAGGCGGATAGCCAGCTTCGGCGCGGGTGATAAAACACCGTCTATATCAGAAAGAGCGTCCATTTCACGTTCAACTTGAGCCTTGGGACAAGCCTTCAAGACCCGCTTTGCTCCGCCGCGTTTGGCGAGTTCCGGTAAAGCGTCCAGTGCCGCCTCAGCCGTGCCAAAACGTTCCAGCAATTTGTAAAACGTAATGGGACCTACGTTGTCGGACCGAAAAAGCCGTAACCAATTAAATTTGTCATTTTCACAAGATCGCATAAACACCTCGCCCGTATTGGACGAGAGAGTGCTGTATAAAATACGTGTGGTCAAGGGGTGGGTTGTGGTGCGGTGATAAATGCATCACAAAACTTGAGCCCCGACGCATTTTAGCCCTTTATAAATGTCATCCTAAGTCGGCTCGAATAAGAAGAAACCTTAAGGCGGAAAGCTCACCGTCCGCCTTAAGGTCACAGTCTTAAAATTGTTTATTTACAGGTATTTGGTATGCCACTTTGTGCTGCGCAGTTGTGCGTTCTATCTTTTACGTAAACATTACCGTTTTCTGCAATTGTTAAGCTGAAGTTGCACCCTTGGACGGCCCCATTCAGTGCAGATCCCACCAGCTCGCATGTCTTTCCAGCGATCTTAACGGTATGTGATTTGAGCCCTGGAAGAGGGTATTCAGTTTGTGTAACTTGTCTCGTGTTATCAATCTTAACATCCGTAATGATGCGCATCGAATCGGCATTGGCTGTACCCGCAAAACAAATGGCTAAGGTTACGGCAACGGCTGAAATTACTTTCTTCATTTTATGCTCCCCTATAGATTGTTTAAAAGGATGAAAAAATTAACATATACAATTTTAAAATGCAATAGGTCACATGAACTATTTAGATGTATTTTGTAATAATTTAACCTATAAGGTGTAGTATGGGGCGGAGACAATGATTAACTTGTTATTTAAAGAAAACTTCAAAATCACGTCACAGATAGAGGTGAGATCATATTTGAAAAATGTGCCGGGTTAGGTATGCGCGGGGGGGGATGGCTCGTTGGTTTTTTTCTTTGCGCCAATTTTGCTTTCTTTACCTTTAAGCAAGCGACGAATGTTTTGGTGGTGACGAGCCCACACCAAAACACATAAAATTCCCGCCAGCCAATGGTGTTGGAAGACCGCAAACTGAAGAGAAAGGGCCGGGGCTGCGGCGAGGGCAAGCAAGGCCGCCAGCGAGCTGTAGCGGAAAATAGCCGCCGCCGCGATCCATGTTGCGATGGCGCCTAACCCAACGGGCCAAGCGGTGGCGAGCAACACGCCAATGGTGGTGGCAACGCCTTTGCCACCCTTAAATTTCAGCCATACGGGGAAATTATGTCCAACCACGGCTAAAAATCCAGCGGCGTAACCGGCAAACGGGTCATCGGTGATCAGCACCGTAAGGCCAACGGCAATGGCGCCTTTTCCAGAATCCAAAATAAGGGTCAAAAACGCCGCCAGCTTGTTGCCCGTGCGCAGCACGTTGGTGGCGCCGATGTTGCCTGACCCAATGGCGCGCAGATCGCCCAGCCCAAAAAGCTTGGCGATGACAATACCAAACGGGACAGCTCCTAAAAGATAGCCGCCAAGGCCAGCGAGCCCATGAATGATAGCAGTTTCCGGCATCAGGCGCCTCCTAGTTTAAAGACAGATCGTCCATCAATGACGGTGCGCAAAACACGACCCTGAAGCGGGCGTCCATCAAAGGGTGTGTTTTTGGCTTTGGAATGCAACATATTTTTTTTAACCTGCCATCCGGCATCGGGGTCGAACAAAATAAAGTCTGCCGCAGCCCCGGCTTTGAGACGTCCCGCGGGCAACCCCAAAAGGTCGGCTGGATGTTGAGAAATAAGACCCAAGGCTTCTAACAAGCCCAAGTGCCCGTTGTGCACCAGTTCTAACGTCACCGCGAGCAAGGTTTCCATCCCCACGCCGCCGTTTTCTGCATCGGCAAACGGCAAGCGTTTTGAATCTTCGCTCATGGGGCAATGGTCAGATGCAATGGCATCAATGGCGCCGTCTTTAAGGCCTTCGATAATGGCATTGCGGTCAGCTTCCGCCCGCAACGGCGGGGACAGCTTGGCAAAGGTTCTATAATCGCCAATCGCGGTTTCATTCAGGGCGAAATAG
>JAESSV010000059.1 GCA_016763895.1 Magnetovibrio sp.
CCGCCGCCGCCGCCGCCACCGCCGCCATCACTGCCGCCATCACTGCCGCCGTCTCCGCCGCCATCTCCGCCGCCGTCACTGTCAGCAAAGGCTTGATAGGCGCCAAAAGAAATACCATCAATGTTGCTGTGAAGAGGGGCGAGCGCAAAAGTCAGAGCCAAGACGCTGACACATGTGCCCATGGCAATTTTTGCCAAAGCCGCTTTCATTGAAATTTTGAAACTTTTTGAAATATCGTTATCCGTTACAAATAACACATTGTTTTCGTGAAGCTTTTCAGAAGTCTTTGCATTAAATACAGTCATTTTTTCTACCTTCCAAGTAAGAATAAACCCGAACGTTTTTGATGTTCTTGCCGAGACAACGCCACAGCCTTTGTTTTTCATCCCAATAAAATGAAAAAACATTATTTCTTTTAATTGGGATGAAAAATGCTTTTACAGCGTTATCCATACAGAAAGCACGCGATTAACTTTATTCTTAAAAGCACAAAATTAATCCCGTATACAATAAGTATATAAACGTGATGACATGAAAGACGAGGATATTCGCCTTGGACTTACGTACACAACAAGAAATGGTCGCAATTTTGCCTCGGTTAAGGCGGTTTGCCTTAGGCCTGACTCGCAACGAAGCCTCTGCCGATGATTTGGTGCAGGCCGCATGCGAAAAAGCCATCAACCGCATTGACCAATGGGAACCCGGTTCCCGTTTGGACAGTTGGATGTTTCGGATTATTCAAACCACCAACATCGACCAATTGCGCAGCCAACAAAGACAAGATGCACATTTGGGCGTTGTTAAACACCAAACCGAACAATCTTTCGATGGTGAACGTGCGGTGGAAGCAAGCTTAACCTTGGATTCCGTACGCCGGGCAATACACACCCTGCCCGATGAACAACGGGCCGTTGTGATGTTGGTTTCCGTTGAAGGGCTTTCTTATAAAGAAGCCTCAAACGTTCTCGAAATCCCCATGGGCACACTGACCAGTCGCCTGGTCCGGGCTCGAACGGCCTTGGCTCGCATCTTAAAAGAACAAGATGGCGACCTAACCATCGCCAATACAAACAATGTTTCCCCCTTAGGAAAGGGTGTTAGATCATGATTACCCTTGATGAAAGTACACTCATCGCATACGTGGACGGCGAACTTGATGCCGGCACCGTTCGCTTGGTCGAAAGCAAGCTCAATACAGATCAAAATGCAACGCAGTATGTCGAACAATTACGTGAAATTGCGGCTCTGTCCCGCATTGCCTTCAACGACACCTTGCACGAAGCCGTGCCTCAGGCGTTAAAGGATGTCATTCTTCGACACAGCATTCAAGACAGCACAGCCCCCAACAGCAATGTTGTGAGCTTGGCCCCCCGTGCAAAAAACGACTGGAAAATAGCCCTGCCCATGGCCGCAGCTGTTGCGTTCTTGTTTTTAGGACTCGGCGGAGGTTACCAATATTCTAAAAGCACCACGGAAAACGCCCTAAAACTGGCCAGCCTGACGCTTAAACAAGATCAGTCTGCGATGACCATCGCCTTAAACCAGGCCCTTGAGGTCAACATGAGTGGCGATGTTCAAACATGGACGAACCCTGATACGCACCGTTCCGCATCCTTTACGCCGGTGCGCACATACCAAGACAAAACCGGGGCCTTTTGTCGCGAATACAAAAAGGAACTCGTCATGGCCGGGCAAGCTGAAACAACCTTTGGCCTTGCTTGTCGGAACGATCAAGGACAATGGAATACGCGCTATATCATTCAAGACAATAGCAACTCTCAATCTTTCTAGACTTCACCCCAACCACAGCCATTGCCATTGCCCACACCGGGTGATGGCTGTGGCTTAGTTCAGGTCAAGTTCAGGAGAGCGTGTTAATTTTTGCCATGTTTTTCATATGGTGTGATAAACAAAACCTCACGTGTTGTTAGAATGTGCCAAAACTTTAATTCTCCCAGAAGATAATAACAGGAAGACACATGCTTTTTTATGCCCCCCTTCGAAAACTATCTCTTTCCACAGCCGCTCTTATCTTCATCAGTGGCTGTCAAAGTATTGGGCCAACGGGCATGCTTAACTTTTCTGCCGCGCCCGGTCCATCCCTCCCGCCCGCAGCCCTTCCTGCGTACAACGTTGGAGATATCTATTATTATTCAAATGGATCGCGCGAACAGGTTATCGGAATCAGTGGGGAAACCATCCATATAGAACGTCGCAACAAGCGTAAAATCTCTAACTTTCGAGATTTCACAATTCCGACCCCTTATCTTGAAGGCGTTCTTAAGGAATATTATAAAGTAAGCAACACATCGGCGAATGCCCTATGGCCTCTAACCATCGGTAAAACCAGCAAATTTTCAACACAAGGTCGAACCGTCATCAAGGCAACCGGGGATGAAAAAACATTCAACCAACGTTGGGACTGTGCCGTTAACGGAACCGAAAGGGTGCGGGTCCTTGCGGGTGAATTTGACACTTATAAAATCAAATGTCGGCGCTTATCAACGTCCGGAAGATGGTGGCAAAATCGCTCATGGAATTATTCCCCCACGTTGGGCACCTATGTTATGCGTCAAGATTTTTATAAAAAAAGCGGTTCAAGATTTCGCGAGCTGACCGCTATTCGTCCGTCCTTGCGAAATGAACCGGCAAATGTTCGCAGCGGCATTGTTCACGCTTGGCAAACGGCGCTTGAAAACACCCAAGCCGGTGGTCTTGTCAGTTGGACCGACAAAAAAACAGGCACGTCCGTACAAGTTTCGCCCTTGACCACATATCGCGCGGCAAACAATCAGTTCTGTCGCACGTACAAGCAATACCTGACCCGCAAAGGCGTAACCCGTATTTATGCCGGCGTTGCCTGTCGCTTTGGAAAAATGAAATGGCGAACCCCCAGAAGAGGCTAAGGCTCGATCATTCGGAGCGCAATCATGGGGGCCAGTGACATTCAATGAATAGTCACGCGATAACACCCGATAACGCCCGATAACGCCCGGTGAGAAGATTTGATAAGTTGAGTGTATGGCCCTCGAAGGCGACCACTTGGCCAGTTTACATGTCGCCTGAATGCCCGCGTATGTTGCAGACCCGCAAAGCCAGTTCCTTAGGATCGTAAGGCTTGACCATGTGGTCGTTGACGCCAATTTCCAGAGCTTTGATGCGGTCGATTTGTTCCTTGCAAGCCGTGAGAACCATGAGCACCATGAGAACGATGAGAACGATGAGAACGATGATCTGCACATCGAAACGGCTGCGGAGGCGTTTCGCCACGGAAGACCGTCGCCGTCAGAGCGGTTGAAATCAAGAAGAAACACATCAACGCAATAGATAACTTTTGGAACCATTCAAAAGCGTCATATACGCAAATTTAACGGCGTTCCAAAGGTCCATTTTAGGCTGTTTTTTACGGAATGTGAGTGGCGTTTTAGCCAAAAAAAATCATCACATCAAATTAACCGAATAAAAACAATGGGTTAAGAGTAGTTACAATGAGCTATCTGGTTCAGATCCTACAGTTTTAATAAATTACAAGTGTAGAAAATATTGACTTTGTGAATAATAGCGCTAAGTATAAAATATGTTGTAATACGGTCGCCTCAAACAACCATTTAGAGTTACGTGAGGCATGAATTTAGATATGGAATTAATTTTATATGTCTATTAAAATGAAAATGTTTTCACTACTTGCTGCGATTGGTGGCGTTGCTCTTTTAGCAGGACTTGCCATTTTTTACTTTCTGAATGCGGCAAAAGATGACGCAAGTGTTACCAATGCCCTTGGTCGACAGCGTATGTTAACTCAGGCCATGGGCAAATCGGCTTTGAGTTATGCATCTCAGAAAAACCTCGTTGGTGATACACAATCATACATTTCAGAACTAAATAGATATGTCACACAAATGCGTAAAAAATATGTGAAGTTTGTCTTAAAGCCTGCAAAGAAAACAAGCCTTTCTATATCCATGAACCCTGCTGGTGAAACGTCCCCTGCGGTTCCTTTTCCCGCAACGTTTACGCGGTCCGTAAATGAGGGTTTTTCCAAAACAGCCTCGATCTCCATCGACATCGTTTCTGAAGCACCGATTAACCCGAAACAGGGGTTACATGGTGAAATTGACAAACGAGCCAATGTATTCCTCCACAAAAATCCTACAGAAATTTACTTTGAGCCCAAGAAAACAAAAACCGGCCTTGTCCTTGCGTTTTACACAGCTGATACCGCGGTTGCAAAAGGCTGTGCAGCCTGCCACACCCGAATGGAAAATGTAACTTACAAACAAGGTGATTTGTTGGGAATTCGTCGATTTGAAATGCCTTTTTCAGCCGATATTGCTGTCGGCGAAAAAGCCCTCAATCCTTCTTTAAAGGAATACAAATCCGCCGTTTCAATTTTTGAACAAACCTTGAAAGCGGCTAAATCTGGTGGTGAATATCCAGCAAATTTGACCATGAGCACATCTAAATATATGGATGCCATCGACAGCGATCTTGCTCAAGCAAAAATTAAAGAAATAGAAGCCGCCTTCTCAGCCATGCGGATATCTGTGGCCAGAATATTCATCCCAAAGGCCTGAGCTCGGCTTGCTGTTTCTCGTCCAATGGAACCAAATCCCACAAGGCCCAGCACTTTATCTCTTAACCC
>JAESSV010000060.1 GCA_016763895.1 Magnetovibrio sp.
ACCAACACGGTGAACAAACCCGAGATCGATCCTTGGCCTTCTTGGCCCGGTCCGGCCCGTTCCAACAACCTTGGCAATTCGGCAAACACCGAAGGTGTATAGCCCTTGGAAGCGGGTGGTTCGCCAACCGACAGGGAAATTTCACGTTGCGCCATGGCAAAACGAGTCACGCTGTCCATCAAACACAAAACATCCATGTTTTGATCGCGGAAATATTCAGATACCGCCAACGTGGTGTATGCGGCTTGACGGCGCAACAAAGGCGCTTCGTTCGACGTTGCAACGATCACAACGGAACGGGCCAAGCCGGCTTCGCCCAAATCATCTTCGATAAATTCACGGGCTTCACGGCCCCTTTCACCGATCAAGCCCACGACACTGACCTGGGCTTCGGTGTGGCGCGCCATCATGGACAACAAGGTCGATTTGCCAACGCCCGAGCCCGCAAAAATACCCATGCGTTGCCCCCGACAACAGGTGAGAAACGTGTTCATCACCCGCACACCCAAATCAATTTTGCCGCCCACCCGTTGGCGAGAGTGCGCCGGTGGGGGGTCGTTTTGAATGGGGTAGCCACGGTCACCCGAAGGCATCGGCCCCTTGCCATCAATGGGCTCGCCAAAGGCATTGATCACGCGGCCCAACCAGCCTTGGTTCGGATACAACACGGGTTCTGTCACGCCGATTTCGACACGACAACCCAGGCTCACCCCCTCCAGCGGACCGAAAGGCATCAAAAGAGCCCGATCTTCACGAAAGCCCACCACTTCACAAGAAATTCTGCGTTTATCTCGGCGGACTATGTCGCAATGATCGCCAATGGCAAACACGCCCTCAACCCCCGAGACCTCAACCAACAAACCAACAACCGCAGCCACTTGCCCATAGATTTCAAAATCAGGCAAACGTTCCACTTCATTGACGATGTTTTTAACGAAAATAGTCACGCGGTTCTCTTACATTAAAGGGGCAACTTCCCCGAATCATTTTGCGCTAAAATTAGCCAAATTGCAAAAAACTCACCCAAACACGGCGACGAATACGTTGGTATTGTTTATCTTACACCCAGACTCTTTAAGGCATGGTAAAGCAATTCAACGTGTTAACAAAGGTTAACAGCTTCTTTTCTGCTACCAATGCTAGGGGCCCTTGATTGATCGCTTCACTACATTTATGGTTAAGCCGAATCTATGGTTAATGCAGTGTTTATAGCAAGCTAATGCTTGCTATTTCAAAGGGGAGTCTCACTCGCATGCGCGTCCTTCTTGTAGAAGACGATCCGGCAATGGCACAAAGCCTTGAGCTGATGTTAAAGTCGGCCTCTATGGTGGTCGACAAAACAGATCTTGGCGAAGACGGCTTAGAAATTGGCAAGCTGTATGATTATGACATCATCATTTTGGATCTAATGCTCCCCGATATGGACGGTTTAGAAGTTCTCAGACGTTTGAGGGATTCTCGCGTTGAAACCCCTGTTTTGATCCTGTCCGGTCAGACGGAACCCGAAATCAAAGTCAAAGGTCTTGGCAGCGGTGCCGATGACTACCTGACCAAACCATTTAACAAAGAAGAATTGCTTGCGCGCATCCAAGCCATTGTTCGCCGCAGCCAAGGCCACAGCCAATCCATCATCACCACCGGAAAACTTGCCGTGAACCTAGACAGTTCGATGGTGGAAGCCTCTGGCAAGCCCGTTCACTTAACGGGAAAAGAATATGGCATTTTGGAATTGTTGAGCCTGCGCAAAGGCACCACCCTGACCAAAGAGATGTTTTTAAACCATCTTTATGGCGGCATGGATGAACCTGAGCTCAAAATCATTGATGTGTTCATTTGCAAACTGCGCAAAAAGCTTTCGGATGCAACAGATGGTGACAATTATATTGAAACCGTTTGGGGCCGAGGCTATGTTCTGCGCGATCCAAACGAGCATTCAGCCAGCACATAAATCGTTCAGAACATAAATCTTTAAAATTATTCTATTTTTTCAGCGAGCGATGGGCATCCGTCTGTGTGCTTGTACACCCCACGTCCCGCTTTGACGGGCCAAAAGTCTTGGGTAATGCCTATGGTGGACTCAGAGCTGCCCAAGAACAAGACGCCGTCTTTTTCAAGGCACCGGCTGATCTTGGTCATAACCTTAGATTTGGTCGCAAGGTCAAAATAAATTAAGACGTTGCGGCAAAATATAATATCAAATTTTCCAAAGAGATAGCGGGCATCCAACAAATTGAATTGGCGAAATTGAATCATATCTCGGATATTTTTCTTAATCTGCCAACTTTCTTCTTCTTGCGTAAAGTGTTGAATTAGTTTTTTAACGGGCAAGCCACGCTGAACTTCAAATTGTGTAAATGTGCCTTGGGCGGCCCGCGTTAAAACAGCATTCGAAATATCTGTTGCAACAATTTCAGTCTTCCACCCCCGCAAACGGTGGGCTTCTTCATTTAGAATCATGGCCAACGAATAGGGTTCTTGACCGCTGGAACACGCGGCACACCATATGCGGATGGTTTTTTTCGCCCGGCGGCGTTCTAACAATTCAGGCAGCAGAATGTCTTTGAACAATTTAAACGGAATGTCATCCCGAAAAAACAAGGATTCGTGCGTGTTCATCGCTTCCGTAACATCGACCGCTAATGATTCGTTATGGCAAGATTTCAATTCAGAAATCATGGAGTCAACACAGTTAAAGCCATGTCGGTGAGCAACCGGAAGAAGACGTGTTTCAAGCAAATACACTTTTTCAGGCGTCACGACAAGGCCGGACCGTTGCATGAGCATATCTCGAACGAAGGGAAAATAGGCGGGCTCCTGCGTCATTCCTTTTTGGAATTTCCTTTCATTGGAGCTGTCTAGGCTTAAGAGCCACGTTTAACCAAACTAGCAGCGTGACCTGCCAACTCGGCCAACGGTAAAACGGCACTGCAAATTCCAGCGCTCGCGACGGCTCCGGGCATGCCCCAGACGACTGATGTATCTTCATCTTGAGCGATAACTGTACCGCCAGCATCAACAACACCTTGGGACCCACGAGCCCCATCATTCCCCATGCCCGTCAAGATCACGGTCAGAATTCGTGGACCATATACGTTAACAACACTTCTCAACATTGGATCGACCGCAGGGCGGCAAAAATTCTCGGGGGGATCTTCGTTCAAGGAAATAACCCGCTGTACGCCTTTTTGTTGCACCGTCATATGGAACCCACCGGGAGCCAACAAAACTTTTCCAGGCTCAACAAGATCGCCGTCTTGTCCTTCCCGACATGGCCAAGGTGTCATACGCGTGATGTGTTCGGCCAAAATGGACGTGAACGTCGCCGGCATATGTTGGGTAATCACAATGGGCAAGTTGATGGACGTCGGCAATCCCTTCAAAAACTCAAACAACGCCTGAGGCCCACCTGTTGAGCTTCCAACCGCCAAAATGTCGGGTTTGTTCAGGCTAGCTTTTCGCAACGTGATTTGATCTCCACGCTTGATTTCCCAACGCTGGAGGGTTTGACCTTCGGCCCCTGCGGATTGGGGTTTGGCCGCAGCCACACGTTTTGTCGCAGGTGAATTCGCGGCGCGACTACCCACGGATTTGCCAATCGCTTTGCGATACGCCGTGCCCAAAGTCTTAACTTTATCGGTCAATTCCCGGCGAAAGTCATTTTCGCCGCTCATTTCCCGGGATGTCGTTGGTTTGGGGACGTATTCCGTCGCACCGGCGCTCATCGCACGCAAACTGATTTCAGCATTCCGCTTGGTCAGCGTCGATGCCATAATAATTTTAATATTGGGATCAGCCTTAATCAACAAGGGCAAAGCCGTCAAACCGTCCATGACGGGCATTTCAATATCAAGAATGATAACGTCAATTTTGCCCACTTGTCGTTCAAGTTGGTTGACCGCGATTTGCCCATTGCCCACGGAAGCCACCACGGTAATTTCCGGGTCCAACTCAAGCATTCGGGTAATCAATCCGCGAATAACCGCAGAATCGTCAACAACCATGACCTGGATGGCATTATCTTCAGAGGAACTATCAGCCATGCTTTTCCTGCAATTCTTAATCCAAACGCCCTCAACTCGCGAGACCATTTTTCTATTTAACAAAAAATTACCCCACACCGTGCCTACAGAACTTAGCCTGAATACGCAGACGTTTAAAGGCTTTCATCCCTTAAACAGAAATTAATGCAAATTAACTACGAAAAAGCCCCCCCAACGCAACATTGAGAGGGCTTAAGCGTTAACTTTCGTTAAATTGTAACGCTGGTTACCGTCCGAGCAAGGGACCGGACCAATTCATCACGATCAGTTTTTGCCAAATAATCGTTAAAGCCAACCTCGCGGCCGCGATTAAAGTTTTTATCCGTGGCATGGGCCGACAAGGCCACCATGGGAATGTTGCTCCACCGGGCATCGCCCCGCACAGCTTCGGCAAAAGCAAAGCCATCCATGTGTGGCATTTCGATACCGCTGATAATCACATCAAAGTCAAAGCCTTGATCCCGCAATTCAAGAGCATGCAGCGCCGATTCCGAGGTGGTCACGTTAAAACCAGCAACAGAAAGTATCGGGGCCAGCAAGTTCCTACAGAAGGGGCTGTCGTCGACCAACAAGGCTGCCTTTCCGGAAATCTCACCTTCGCTTGAATCCGCACCATGGCCCAACCAATTTGGGTAAGCCAAGGTGAGGTAGTGCCCGGCATCAACAATATCTGTTGCCTTGCCATCGATGATCGCAGAACCGATAAGGCCCGCTTGATCTGCCGTAATTTCGACCTTTAATCGATCATCCACAATATCGACGATTTCATCAACGACCAATCCCATGGAACGATCTTGTTCCGTAAACACCAAGACCGCTTGACGGCCTTCTGTTTTCCAGACGGCATCTTTTGAGAACGGAACCAACGGCATCAATTGCCCACGATACTGCACCATGTGCTGACCATGAGAAACCTCAACGTCTTTCAATTCTATTTCTTCAAGACGCGCCACCAAAGCCAACGGAACAGCTTTCAATTCGTCTCCGCCAGCGCGGAAAATCAGCATGGAAACATGCTCGCTATTTTCACCACTGGTTTTGGCATGTTGTTCCGTTTTGGCGGCGTTGTCGCTCGGTCCAGAAGACTCACCAATAGAATTGGCAATACCGTTCGGGTCTAAAATCATAATCACAGACCCATCGCCCAAGATCGTATTTCCAGAATAAAATGGAATATTACGAAGGACCGGGGCCGTTGGCTTAACCACAATTTCTTCCGTATCAAAAACACGGTCGACGATGATACCAAACGTATGGGCACCAACCTGAGCAACAATGATAAACGTTTCTTCGTCCAAATTCCGGCGTTTACCAGAAGACAATTTCAACAAATCGCCGAGGTGAACCAAAGGCAACAAGCGATTGCGCAAGCGCAAAACAGGGCTTTCGTTAATCACTTCGATTTTGTATTCGGACCGTGAAGAGGCCCGCACGAGTTCCAAAACGCTAATTTGTGGAATCGCAAATTTCTCTGCACAGCTTTCCACGATCAAGGCTGCAACGATAGCCAAGGTCAGAGGGATTTTAATGGTAAACGTTGACCCACTTCCTTCCACGGACTTCAGCTCGATGGTGCCGCCAATTTTTTCAATATTGGTGCGCACCACGTCCATGCCGACGC
>JAESSV010000004.1 GCA_016763895.1 Magnetovibrio sp.
ATCCGCCCCATCCGCCCCTCCCGCCCCGTCCGCGTCGAAAAAACATCCTCTTGTTCAGGGGGGTTTTAAAGCGACTTGGATTTATCGCCAGTTGCTAAAAGGCCCCACGCCGAAGCGTCCCCGATGCAACCTGGAAGAGCTATGGCCCGGAGATGCCGATCTTGGGCAGGCTCTCATGGAGGGACGTTTTACCCATCATGGTGAAACACACACGCTGACGTCTGCAAGTCATCCCCCCACCGATGCCTCCCTCCAATGGTTAAAATGGTTTCATTCCCTGAATTGGTTAGGGGATTTAAAAGCCCTGAGTGGAACGAAAAAGAGCGGAGAAGCCGCCTATTTTGCACGAGAATGGGTCAGTGCTTGGGTCAGTGCCAACAGCAAATGGAGCCACCCGGCGTGGAACGTGCTCGTGACGGCCGACCGCGTGGTGAACTGGATTTGGGCATGGGATTTTTTAATCAGTGGTGAGTCTGCTGGGGCGTTCGAGCGCATTCTGCGTCAAACCGCTGCCCGCGATGCACGTCACTTGTACAAATCGACGCCACCTCACAATGTGGGATTTGCGCGGCTCCACGTCATTCATGCACAATTGTTCACGGCCTTTGCCTTGCTGGGCAGCGAACGGTGTCAAAATACAATTTTGGCCCGCCTGGAAACCGAAATTAACGTCCAAATTCTTCCGGACGGCGGGCATATTGAACGCAACCCCGAACTGTTAAGCCATGTTCTGCACGATCTTTTGCAATTGCGCCAATTGTGCTGTGTCGCCATGGGCCAAGTCCCTGAATTCATACAAAATGCCATAGATCGTACGGCGCCAATGTTGCGCACGCTGCGTCATCTTGATGGAAAACTTGCCCTATTTAATGGCGGCTCAGAAGGCAATGCAGCATATTTAGATAGACTTTTGGGGCTCACCGATCCATCCACCACGTCTCCGGTCAGCGCCCCGTATGCGGGGTTTCAAAAGCTCAGCGCGGATTCCACCACGATCCTCATGGATTGTGGAAAACCCGGTGGTCCCGGCAACGGACATCATGCCGGTACGCTCAGTTTTGAAATGTGTATTGGCAAAAATAGGCTCATCGTCAATTGCGGAGCCCGTTCGGGTGAAGCTGATCCTTGGCGCACGGCCTTGGCGGCCACCGCTGCTCATGCCACGCTGACGGTTAATGACACATCGTCTGCTGCTTTTGCCATAGATGGAACCTTACGCCGGGGTCCCGAAGTTGTGACGTGTGAACGCAAAGACAGCGAACACGGCACCTTGATCGAAGCCAGCCATGACGGTTATGTCAATACCTTTGGCCTTGTTCATCATCGCTCGCTGTACCTAAGCCCGATG
The DNA here is from genome assembly GCA_016763895.1 of Magnetovibrio sp. Taxonomy (GTDB): domain Bacteria; phylum Pseudomonadota; class Alphaproteobacteria; order Rhodospirillales; family Magnetovibrionaceae; genus JANLGW01. Next base: position 1,349 of record JAESSV010000004.1, read on the forward strand.
GGGGATGATGTGCGCGGGGAAGATAGATTGGTGGGAACCGGGGGAGAATATGCTACCATTCGTTTCCATCTTCACCCCGATGTACACGTATCTGTGTTGGGCGGGGGCAATGGGGCTTTGTTACGACTTGATACCAAAAATAAAGATACTTGGCGACTGAGAACGTCTATGGGTGAGGTCAAGCTTGAAGACAGCATATATTTAGGACGATACGGGGAACATCGTCGGAGCGAACAAATTGTTATTTCAACTCCCCTCACGGGCAATGGGGCACTTATAAAATGGTCATTAAGCCGTGAAGGAAAATCCAGTTGATGAAAAAATTAAGCATTATTATCCCCTGTTACAATGAAGAAAAAACCCTGGCCGACGTGATTGAACAGGTCACCTCGGCTAAAACATCCGGGTTGGCAATGGAAATTATTGTTGTGGATGATTGTTCGTCTGACAAATCCTTGCAAATCGCTGAAAATATTGCAAAAAATAATGATCTGGTGCAAGTGCACACGCACGCGGTCAATCAGGGCAAAGGGGCTGCATTGTGCGCGGGATTTAAGGCCGCAACAGGGGATTTGATCATCGTGCAAGATGCCGATATGGAATACGATCCAAATGATTTCGAAAAGTTATTAAAACCTATACTAACGGGTCAGGCGGACATTGTTTATGGCTCTCGGTTTTTGGACCGCAACGCCACCGAAGCCCATTATGTGATTCACGGGCTGGCCAATCGTTTCCTAACCGGGTTATCTAATATATTAACCGGGCTCAAGCTTACGGATATGGAAACTTGTTACAAGCTGGTGCCCAAAACCTTGCTGGATAAAATCACCATCACCGAGAATCGTTTTGGTATCGAACCCGAAATCACCGCCAAGTTATCCCAACTCAACCCAAAGCCCCGGTTTCAAGAAGTTGCCGTTTCTTACACCAACCGATCTTATGAAGAAGGCAAAAAAATTGGTTGGAAGGATGGCTTCAGCGCCATTCGATGTATTTTAAAATTTAATTTACAAAAATAAGCCTTAAGACTTTTGGGCCTTGCCCAGCATCCGAACGCTCAAAACCACGCCCGACACAACGGCCATGGCGCTGACAAAAACAATCGGGTGGGGCCAGGTCTGGTCCGCGATGGCGGCATAGATCAAACTTGAAATCGTCTCAAAAACGATCAATTGACCCAGAAGAACCATGGAAATGTGTCGAGAGGCCAAATTCCACCAATGAGTCGCCAACCACGACACGACCACCCCCATCACAACAGACAAGCCGATCAGTTTATTCACATCAGGCCCAACACGGGCAATCAGATTGTTCTCAGAAAATATCAAATAAGCCGCCAAACCGATGCTCACCTGAATCAAACACGCCACGCCGATGGCATTGGCCCAATCGACAGAATTTAAATCGGGATGTTGTTTCAAATACAGCGCGTTTTGAATGGCATAATACGCCCAAAGAACAAGGGCCCCGACGGCAAGACCGACGCCCAACAGCAAGTTTTGAAAGGCTAGATCTGTTTTAACCACAAAAAACTCGCGGCTGTTGATGGTCAAAAGCCCGAATAATATCAAGGCAAGTGGCACCATCAGGTGGCGATTTTTTACGGTGCGTTCCAATGCATTGCCATACAAAGCGATCACCACGGGTAACGTGCCAATGATCAGTGCGGCGATGGGCACCCCCGCCAATTGCACCGACCAGGCCATCAACAAAAAATAGCCAACGTTACCGGTAAATGCGAGCAACATCGCGCGCGGCCAATGAACCCTAGCCACACAGCGCTTGACCCGCGCCATGACACAGAAAGACACCAGCCCAAAAACGAAATAACGCCCAAAAACGATCAGAACAGGGGATGTATCGGGCAAAATATAGGGCACCAAAAAAGCGATGCCCCAAATGAAATTTACTGCGATGCCTGCCCAAACATAAACCATGCGTTTGACCATAATACTTTAACGTTTTTCCACAATAGACAGGTCGAAATCAATTTGGCCCGATGCTAAGTCAGAGCTAAAATGTGTGGATTTACGTGGCCCGGGCTGGTATATGGCAAATACCGTTCATTTTCGTTTGTTTGTTCAAGGACCTGCTTTTATGTCAGAACCCATCCGCCGTGCTTTGCTGTCTGTTTCCGATAAAACAGGTATTGTTGAATTTGGTCGCTTTTTAGCCGATCAGGGGGCTGAAATTTTATCCACCGGCGGCACGGCCAAAATGCTTGCTGACGCTGGTGTGCCTGTTACGGAAGTTTCCAAACATACGGGCTTTCCCGAAATTATGGATGGCCGCGTTAAAACGTTGCAACCGTCCATTCACGGTGGATTGTTGGCGGTCCGCGCCAACGCCGAACACATTCAAGCCATGGAAGACCATGACATTGCGCCCATCGATTTGTTGTGTGTAAACCTTTATCCGTTTGAAGAAACCGTAGCCGGTGGCGCTTCTTATGATGATTGTGTTGAAAACATCGACATTGGCGGCCCCGCTATGATCCGGGCGGCGGCGAAAAACCATGGCGACGTGACGGTCGTTGTGGAACCCGAAGATTACCAACGTGTCATCGATGAAATGACCAACAATTCAGGCGCCACAACTTTGGACACCCGAAAGTTTCTGGCCCAGCGCGCCTATGCCCGCACCGCCGCTTATGATGCGGCCATTTCAACATGGTTTGCGGACGAAACAAACCAAACTTGGCCCAAACGTTTGTCCTTTGCGGGCGAATTAAAGCAAACCATGCGCTACGGCGAAAATCCTCACCAAGCCGCCGCTTTTTACGTCAATGGTGATACGCGCCCCGGTGTGGCCAATGCTCAACAACTGCAAGGCAAAGAGCTCAGTTACAACAACCTCAACGACACGGATGCAGCCTTTGAATTGGTGGCTGAATTTTCTGGCACCGCCTGTGCCATTATCAAACACGCCAATCCTTGCGGTGTGGCGGTGGCTGATAACCTGGTCGAAGCTTATAAGCGAGCCTATTCTTGTGATCAGGAAAGCGCGTTCGGCGGCATTGTCGCCTTGAACCGTCCCTTGGATTTAGCCACCGCAACAGAAATCATCAAGATCTTTACCGAAGTCATCATCGCGCCCAGCATCAATGACGATGCCTTGGCGCTGTTGTCGTCCAAGAAAAATGTACGTGTGCTGACCACGGGCGCCATGCCGGACCCTGTGGCGGGTGGGCGCACGGTCAAAATGTTGGCCGGGGGCTTGTTGGTTCAAGGCCGTGATAATGATTTATATGAAGACTTAAAAGTCGTCACCGAAAAAGCTCCAACCGATGCCGAGTTGGCCGATATGAAATTCGCTTACACGGTCGGC
>JAESSV010000005.1 GCA_016763895.1 Magnetovibrio sp.
AGTGTAACCCAATCGCCGTATTCGCCATCTGGCCAACCCCAACAAGAGGGGTCATTTTCGCAACCTCTTGGCCCACCATAATCTGGCAGATGCCCGTTGCTTTTAATGATGCGCCGCGTCTGGAATTTGCGATTTTCCAGAATGGCCCGGACCATTGATCCGCTGAATAGGATAGGGCGGTCAGCCATCACACAGCCCCTGGCATTTCACGGACGCGCAATTCAGGCGGGAATTTCGCCATGTCTTTGATTGGCTTGCCCTTGGTTCCCGATAGCCGCTTTACGAAGCAAGCCACGCCGGCATTGGCGCACTGGTTCTTGATATCGATTATCGGTTCATTGGGTATGTGGCGCGCACCTGGCCCGCTCTCACCGCCAACAATTATCCAGTCGAGTTTTGGGCAAAACCCATTTGCTTCACCGAACATTCCGAAACGCTGACCAGATAGGGCGTCGATATATTCCGCATGCCGGAACTGCAAAGTGGAGATATGCGTAAAATCAATCGGATCCAAAAGTGGCTCTGCACTGACAAACCGGATGGCTGCCGGTGTTACCAGCAAATCAGGAATGCGCTCGTCTGCGCGGGTCTGGTCTTCTGCGCTTACGCCAAGCCAGACGTTGGGAAGCGGCCATTCGCGCTCATAATATTGCATGACATCGCTAAAACCTTCGTCGCCAGCGATCTTGCCAGCGGCGGTAGCCCAAATCTCGATCAGCCCATCACCGACCAAGTTCGTCATATATCCCATCATCCGTTTGCTGCGCTTGGTCAACACCTGGAACGTGTGTTGCGGGCAAAGTGCCATGACGGCAAAGACTTGATCTATCCACTCATCCGGCACGTCTTCATGGAACAGATCGCCCATGGAATTGACGAAATAGGTGGTTGGTTTTTTGCGGCGCAGGGGCGCCAGCAATGTATTCTCTGGCGCTTGGGCAACCTTGCCGGTCCAGACCGCTTTGCCGTTCACAACCTTTGTGGTGCCGTAATATTGGGTTGGCCCGCCAGCCTTGGCCTCCGCCATGTGCTTGAGGCGGTGTGCCATTTTCATTGCATAGCAATTGGTGCAGCCCGGAGACACAACAGAACAGCCGACAATTGGGTTCCATGATTTTTCGGTCCATTCAATATTGGTCATGCTCAACAGTCCTCTGGAAGCGGGGGCAGGGCTGGTTACCTGCCGTGTAAATTGGTCTCCGAGGCCCGACATGCGGCGTCCCCGGAGCGCGTCCCTCGACGCAGGTAGCGTTGGTCATAGAAGGTTGCCCCACTCTCAACGCCTCAGCCCATCACGCCAGCATGTTAGGCGCATGGCAGGTGCTTTTATGTCGAGCCGCGGACCTTCTCTACGCACCAGCATGGACCTCCACGGAACCCGCCTATCGCGGGCAATTCTGCGCATATGATTTATGCCTGTTCCATTTCTTCAAATCGGGCCTTGAGATCATCAACAACCTTCTGGATGGCCTTCTGTTCGCCATCATTTAGGGCGTCGATAACGGCGGTAAGTTCGGCTTGGGTTTCGTCCAGGGATTCCTGATCGTTGCAGGACATGAAACGGTCCATGATTTCGACAGCGCCGGTCAGTTCGAGAACTTCGGCCTCTTCGACTTCCGGCTCGTCATTTTGTGACGTCACAACTGGGGCCGGTGGCGGGCTTGCCGCTGGGGGTGGACTTGTCGTGACGGGTGGCGGTGAATTTTCCGGGGTAATATCGATATAATCCTCAACCTCTTCCCGGATTTTGAGGCCTTTCAGAACGTCAGAAAAAACGTCTCTGAGCGCCCAACTTCGGGCTCTCATTTGCAGCATTCTGCCCTCATATTTTTTCCAAACGTCTTTCGTCAGAAGACCGGCTGCTTCCGCATCGTTATGAGAGAAAAATCGCTCTACCCATTTTTTGTTTCCAACCCGCTTCACCTTGCAGATGGCCGTCCTGACGTCATCGACAGTTTTTTCAAACTCTTCAATGCCGTCCAACAACCCAGAGGCTTGGATCAGTGCCATCGCGCCGTCGCCCCAGATTGTTGGTTTCCCATTGATCACAGCGATTGATTGCAACGCAGCCATCGGGGTGAAGCCAACCTCTAGACCGTGCAAAATAGCAATCGTGCACTTCTCGGGGCTGTTCAGTGTGTTTGGCGCCATGCCAGCGTCAGAGACAGCCCTGCCTATCCTCCATGCATCGTCAAAGGTCTGTGGGACAATGGCGCTTAATGCGCCACCAGCTTTGAGGCTGTCCTGTTTGACGACTGCCCCTTCTGTTTTCGTTTGGGTCTGGGCGTTCATACGATTATGTCCTCCGTTACGATTTCAACACCGTCCAACGGGACACCGGCTTTCGCTGCACGGTTGGCAAGTTTCTGGACAAATTCCCGCATTTCCGCGTGGTCCTTTAGCGCCATGAGGGTTTTGTCAAAATCAATAATCTTGGCTGACTTGACGGCGCGGGTTGATGCTTTCTTGCCGTATGATCCGCCGAACGATTGGGTTTTTGCCGGTTCTGGTTCGGGCGTGGTTTCAGCGGCTGCTTTTGCTGCGGCCTTGGCCGGGTCTTCGCCCTGTTTTTCGGCTTTCTTGGCAGCGGCTTCAATATCAGCGATGCGCTTTGCTTCGGCTTCACGCTGCCGGGCATCTTCCTCGGCTTTCACCTTTCGGATATATGCGGTGAGCAATCCCCGGATGCTGTCAGCCGCGCCTTTGGCCTGATCGACAAGCGGTTTCCATTTGGCCTGAACAGCCTTGCCAGCGTCATCATGCGGGCGCTTTTCAGCAACGCGCAGACTATCGGCTTGCTTGGAAAGGGCATTCAGCCGATCCCGGACATTCTGCGCTTGGTCGGCTGATTTCTGGTTATCAATTTGAAGACCTTCAACCAGCCCGGCCGCGCTTTCGATTTCATCCAAGAGCGTCTCAAATTCGCTTGGTGGCGCGTTGTGGTTCAGCCCCGGCACATCGTCTGGCCAATCACCCCTGGTCTCCACAGCGCGATAATCTTCTTCGCTCATCGGGTTCTTGCAGCACCATGTCCAACAGTCTGTGGGGTTCTGGACGATATCGCCGTTTTCATCCCGCCAGATGGCAGCAAGTGAC